>DASTXK010000064.1:0-16714 GCA_035765555.1 Acidobacteriaceae bacterium | reverse complement strand
TAAATTGTTGTTTTTGCTTCAAAAGGAGAGAACAAGAATGCGGATGAGAACCAAACAGGATTGCGGTTATACCGCTGCTCATAAAACCTTGTGGCAATTGCTGGTGCTTCTGGCGTGCTTCGCGGTCGTGTCCCCACTTTTCGCCCAGAACCTTACCGGACGATGGTACCTGCCCGGCAGAACGCTGGACAATGGCGAGCAGCTATTCTCCATTCTTGACCTCAAGCAGGACGGCTCCAACCTTACAGGCAAACTTGAATCCGAGGGGCGCACTTCCGACGTGACCGGCACGGTCTCCGGCGATCAGTTCAAGCTCTTCGCGTCATTCAATCCCAACCAGCCCTTCATCACGGGAGAACTCACCGACGGCCAGTTGCATGGAACGTATCGCGGCCGCAGGCCGTTCACCGCCCGGCCCGCCACCGCCGCGGACAAGCTGCCCACCATCGCCTACATCGCTCCCCCTCCGCTCAAAAAAGTCCCCTACAACAGCCTGGCCAAAACGCCGCCCATGGGCTGGAATAGCTGGAACCTGTTCGCAGGCCGCGTCAACGAACAGCTTGTCAAGCAAATCGCTGACGCCATCGTCTCCAGCGGCATGCGCGACGCCGGCTACATCTACGTCAACATCGACGACACTTGGGAAGGAACGCGCGACGCAGACGGCAACATCCGCGCCAATAAGAAATTCCCGGACATGAAAGGTCTCGCCGATTATCTCCACGCACGCGGACTGAAGCTCGGTATCTATTCTTCGCCCGGACCGCGCACCTGCGCCGGCTATCCCGGCAGCTATGGACACGAGGTGCAGGACGCGAAAACCTTCGCCTCCTGGGGAGTCGACTACCTCAAATACGACTGGTGCAGCGCCGGCAACATATATAAGGACAGCCAACTGCAGGCCGTCTACCAGAAGATGGGCGAGGCGCTCCAGTCCACCGGACGCCCGATTGTGTTCAGCCTGTGCGAATACGGCCGTGGCGAAGTGCAGAAGTGGGGCCCCGACGTCAGCGGCAACCTGTGGCGCACCACCGGCGACATTCGCGACAGTTGGGACAGCATGATCGGAAACCTCGAAAGGCAGGTCCCGACCGCTCCATACGCTGGGCCCGGCCACTGGAATGATCCCGACATGCTCGAAATCGGCAACGGACACATGACCGACACCGAGTACCGTACTCACATGAGCCTCTGGGCGCTCTCCGCTGCGCCGCTGCTCGCCGGCAACGACCTCCGCAACATGAGCGACGACACCAAGGCCATTCTCATGAACAAGGAAGTCATCGCCGTCGATCAGGACCCGCTCGGGAAGCAGGCCACCCCGGTGCGCAACGGAAACCTTGAAACCTGGGTCAAGCCGCTCGCCGACGGAAGCGTCGCCGTGGGAGTCGTGAATTTCGGTTCAGACACAGCCACTGCCACCATTCCCGCAAGCGAGCTGCACTTGAGCGGCGATGTCGCGCATGCCCGCGACCTCTGGGCGCATAAGGACGTGGAGTTCCAGAACGGCGAATACTCAGCAGAGGTCCCGGCGCATGGCACCCTCATGCTGCGGGTAAGCGCGAAGTAAGGGAGTGGTGACTCTGAAAAAGCGGAATAGAAAACGCTAACTTCAGAGTCAGCTGGTTCCAAAATGGCCCGCTCTTCTGCTTTTATTTTTCGCGGCATGCATCTGAATTCTTTCAACTTGGTAGAATAGAAATAGAGAGTACAAAATCTGCCGAAGGACCGCGCATCACGCGGTCCTTTTTCTTTGCTGATAAGTCATTACAAAGGGAAGGGCACGGCTTCGGCCGTGCCATAAAGTACGTAGAACCAACGCGGCTTTAGCCGCTGAGGGATGGCCTTCTTACTCGAGAAGAGGGTCGCAAACCAGCTTGCTATCAAAAATATGCCCGTAAGAAGCGACAATTCAAAAACTTGCAACCCATTCTTTGCGACAAAAGCCAATGAAATCAATCAGGAGCATGTAACAAGTCCCGAATCAAACAATTATGGAGGAGCTATTTGGGAAATGACTTGAAATCAATCATGTACAAAACGCCAAAATAAAGACCCCTGACGCTCAGCTACGAAGCGACAATGCCTTTGCCTTCCTCAATCGTGATGTAGCGATTGACCGGCAGCTTCGTCAGCACCTCGACCCGCTTGCTCGGTTGCGGCCACTGGACCTCCAGCCTATCCACCATGCGACTCGCCCCCAGCCCCAGAACCATGCGCGGATCGGAACTCGAAAGAAAGCTTCCGCCGCCGGTCTTCATCCTGTGCCGTTCCACCCCTCCGGCCTGCCACTTCACGCGCGCGCCAATGGCGTCCCGGTTGCAGGTCTTGCCGACCAGACGAATGCCCAGCCAGTTGCGGCCCTGCGCCGCCTGGTTTCGCAAAAGCAGTGGCGCACCATTGTTGACCGAAATCAGCACGTCAACCGAACCGTCATTATCGAAGTCGCCCAGAGCGAGGCCGCGAGCGGCAAAGTCTTTCTGGAACACCGGCCCCGCCGACGCGCTGACATCGGTGAGCGTTGTGCCGTCATAGTGGAACAACAGCAGCGGCTCGCGGTAAGTCACAACCGGCGAGATCAGCGAGATCTGGTCGTCGGGATGCCCGTTCACGATGAACAGGTCGAGGTTGCCGTCATTGTCATAGTCGAAGAACCGCACGCCCCAGCCGCTCATTTCGCGGGTGGAGCGCCCCAGCGGAGTCCGCGTCGCCAGGTCCACAAATGTTCCGTCGTGGTGATTGCGATAGAGCGAATACATCTGGTGGTCGATATTCGTGACGAACAAGTCCATCCAGCCGTCCTGGTCGAAGTCCGCCGCGTCCACGCCCATGCCCGAGCGCGTTTGCCCGTCCGCGCTGTAGGCCACACCGGCCACCAGTCCCTGGTCGGTAAACTTGCCGTGGTTATTTACGAACAGGAAATTCTCTACCGTGTCATTGGCGACAAACAGGTCCGTCCAGCCGTCGTTGTTGATGTCGGCGGCCACCACGCCCCAGCCTTTGCCGAGCGAGCCGGCAATGCCGCTCGCCTCGGAAACATCGGTGAAGGTGCCGTCGCCGTTGTTGTGAAATAACCAGCTTCGCGAAGGAGGATAGACGCTCGGAATGCAGTAGTGGCGCTGCTTGCTAACGGCATCGCCGCAGAACTTGTTCATCTCGCGGTTGAACTTGGCGAATTGGCAGACGTAGAGATCGAGCCGCCCATCATTGTCGTAATCGAACCAGGCCGCGCTCGTGGACCAGCCGTCAAGATTCAGCCCCGCCTTCTTCGTCACGTCGGTGAAGGTTCCGTCTCCATTGTTGCGGTACAGAAAGCAGCGGTTGTAGCCGGAGACAAACATGTCCGGCAGGCCGTCGCCGTTGTAGTCGCCGACCGCGACCCCCATTCCGTAGCCGCCGCCCGCGACCCCGGCCTTTTCCGTAACATCGGTAAATGTGCCGTCGCGATTGTTGCGGTAGAGTGCGTTCCGCAGCGGAGTCTTCGGCGTGTAGAAGTCGCACGCGCCGCTGTTGACCAGATAGATGTCCATCCAGCCGTCATTGTCGTAGTCAAGGAACGCGCACCCGGCGCCGGTGGTCTCCGGCAGATAGTAGTTGGGCGAGCGCCCGCTGGTGTGGGTCCATGTAATTCCCGAGCGAGCAGCGGGAACCGGCACGAACAATGGCTTTGGCTGTGGGGCCGCCACCGCGCCGAATATTCGCGGCAGCACCATGCCCGGCGCGCTCGCCCCCATCATCGCGAGCAGGCTTCTTCTCGATATGGCGCTCAACGTTGCGTATCCTTCAGCGCGACCTCGGGACGGGCTTCAATCACCCGCATCTCCTCGCGGTACTGTTCCTGGTTCTTCTGCTTGATCTCGCCGAAGCGCTTCTGCTGCGCCGCGAGCCTCGGGTCCCGCGTTTGAGCATACAGTTGCATGAGCGCGAAGTTCGCAACGTAGTTGTCCGGGTCCAGCGTGAGCGCATGATGAAGCTGCTCCTGCGCCTCAAGATACTTCCGCTGCTGCAAATAGGTCTGCCCCAGTTCCGCGAAAATAGCGGCGTTGCCGGGCTTCAACGTCGCCGCCTGCTTCAATTGCGCCAACGCCTCATCGAACTTCCCCTGCTGGCGAAGAATACGCCCGAGGTAGTAATGCGCCTCAGCCGCGCTGCTCGCGTGGTTCGCGGCCTGCTTCAACCACAGCGCCGCATTCGCGTAATCATCATCGCGGAAGTACGCCGTCCCCAGCGCCAAAACGCCGTCCGCATCGTTGGGACGCATCTGATGATACTTCTTCAGGTATGGCAGGCCCGCCGAAGCGTCCTGCGCATACGAGGACACGACACCCATTGCGAAATTGTACTCGGGCGAATCCGGCGCCAGCTTGACCGCCTCGCTCATCGCCCGCCGCGCCTCGCCCAGAAGATTCAGCTTCAGGCAGATTCGGCCGTACTCATAAGCAAACGCCGCATCTTTCGGCTTGAGCGCGCGAGCGTGCGCCAGGTATCCCAGCGCCTGCTTGTACTGCTTGCCCGCAAGCGCGATGCGCGTCAGGTCCGTCAACGGCGCAACGTTCGTCTCATCCAGCGCGAATGCGCGTTCCAGCGCCGCCGTCGCCTCCGCCGGCTTCCCTTCCGCTTCCTTGGCCAAACCCAGCACGCGGAGACCATAAGCGGAGAGCGGCGTCCGCTCATTCGCCGCAGTGAAGATTGAGTCGATCAGGTCCGCCCGCCGCGCCGCTCGCAAGGCGGGAAGAACAAACACCGCATCCTGTTCGCTCAGTTCGGGGTTGGCAATCATCGCGGCGGCGGCGCGGTCCGTTGCTGCTTTATGCCCAAGGCCCGCCTCGTCCGCGCACCGCAAGGCTTCCACGCGAATCTGTCCGCGTATTGCCGCGCCCGTCTTCTCAAGATGCGCCAGCGACTCGGCATATTTACCATCCCACATCAGCAGCGTCGCCGTCTGAAAGTTGGCTTCCGCATTCGCCGGGTCCAATCGCAGCGCCTTTTCATAGAGCCGTAGCGCCTTGGCCCGCGTCGCGGCATGGTCGCCCGCCTCCTGCATCTCAATGCGTCCCAGATTCAGATAAGCGCCAACCAGCTTCGGATCGTGCTGAATAGCGGCGGAAAATGCTTGCCGGGCGGCCTCTGTATCGCCCTGCTCGGCCTGGACAACTCCCAGCAGATTTTCAAGCCCAGCATTGGACGGGAAGCTCTTGAGCGCCGCGCCGAGGAGGGTCTGCGCGTCCCTCAGGTGGCCTTGTTCAATCTGCTGCTGAATCTGCGCCACAGTGTCGCGATAAGAAGCGGCCGCCGGTTGCGCGCGAAGCTGCGCCGCAAGCAGCGCGAGCGTCACGAACAACGCGGGTAGAAGCCGCATCTGGAATCCGCGTAAACCGCTCCCCACCCGCCGACCAACCTCCCCTGCTTTGGCCCCAATTATACTGGTCTCAACAGCAGCGCGAATTATGAAGATGTCTTCGCAGCACCGCTCATTTCTTGCCCCATGTGTGCTCGCGCTATTCATGCTGGAGCCTTCCGCGTTGAGGTTGACGGCCTCCGCTCAAACAGCCCAGCCGATACAGAGTTTCTCGCAAGTTGATGCGCTGGGACTCCCGCCAGCCACCGCATCGCAACTGAAACAGTCCCTCGAAGCCCGCGACTACGTCACAGCGGAGAAGCTGCTTCTGACCAGAATCAGCGAAGATCCGCATTCGCCCGAAGCCGGCCGCCTGCTCCAGTTTCTCGGCGGAGTTTATTTCCTCGATCACGATGCCCTCCACGCCGCCGTCGCCTGGAACAAAGCGAAGGCCATCGCGCCGCTGCCGCCTACGCTCGGCTTCTCGCTGGCCATGGCCTACATCCGCATTGGACACCCGGACTGGGCGCGCAAGCAGCTTCAGTCGCTCGCTGAATCCGACAGCAAAAACGCGCTTTACCCCTACTGGCTTGGACGGCTGGACTACGATGCTCATCATTACGACAGCGCGATTTTGCAATTCCAGAAAGCGATTCAGCTCTCCCCCGAGATGGCCCCGGCCTATGACAATCTCGGCCTCTGCTATTACCGGCAGCGCCAGAACCACCTCGCTGTTGTGAACTATCAAAAAGCAATTGACCTGAATCTGAAATCCGGTCACTCCGATGCGTGGCCGTACCTGAACCTTGCCATTACGGAGCGCGCTCTCGATCAGCGGCCCCAGGCCGAAGCCCATCTGCGCGAAGCCATTCGCCTCAATCCGAACCTTGCGCCGGCCCACTTCCAGTTGGGAAACGTCCTTGAAGATTCCGGGCGAACCGACGAGGCAATCACCGAATTCAAAGCCGCCGCTCGCCTCGACGCCGACTATGCCGAACCGCATTACGCGCTGGCCCGCATCTACAAAAAACTCGGCAATGCGGCCGCTTCAAAGCGCGAGGTGGAAACCTATCTCCGTATCCACTCGCACGCCAAAGAGCAAGCCTCCGGCCCGCCGCCACCCTCGCATCCCTGATTTCCGATTACGCCGCAAAGCGAAGCCGTAATTCCCTCCCACAAAAAATCTGGAACCGTCGCGTCCGGATCTTCTCGGGCGCGAACGGTTCCAAGGGGAGGACAGCCACAACACAGGTCAGAACTCGATACGACCCGCCACCTGTATATTGCGAGGATTACTGACAGTGCCGTTCCACTGCCCGAAGGAGTTGCCGGTACCGGCCACGTCCGTGTTGAATGCGTTGCCCGGGCCGTTGCCCTGGTTAACGAAGTAGTGGTTGTTGAAAAGATTGAAGAAGTTCGCCGTGAACTTCAGGTTTACGCGCTCGGCAATCTTCGTGTTCTTGGAAAGGGCCACATCCCAATCCTGATACGACGGCCCATAGACAGTTGAAACTGCCTTTCCATAACCCGTGTAGCCGAAGGTGGAAAAGTTAGTCTCAAACGCTAAGGGATTCAGGTATTGCGCGCCGTCCTTCGCCGGGTCAAAGCCATTCCGTCCGTGCAGGAACGGTCGCTGACCAGGAAGGAGACCGGGAACGCAGGCCTGGTTGAAATACGGAGCAAGTGAGGCCGTTGGGCAGGTGGATGAGGAGAAGGACATGGGAATGCCCCACTCGTAGCGGTAAAGCGGGCTGACCTGCCATCCGCCGACAAGAGCGTTTAGCGGTCCTCCGGTGCTGAGGAACCTCTGATTGTGCCCAAACGGGAGATCGTACACAGCCGAGATCTGCCAGGTTACGGGCACGTTGGATGGCGACAAGGCCCACTCACGATCAGCCTCAAAAGGCGAGAAGCTGCCATTGTTGCTCCCCGTGCCTCCGGACGCGGATTGGGTTGAAAACGCGCCGTTGGTGTACATCTTGGCCACGGTGAGGGAGGAAAGCAGATACAACCCATTGTGCATCTGCCGCTGCACGCCAGCCTGGAACGAGTGGTAGATGGAGTTGGCGTGCCCCTCGTTCAGGCCCGGAATCGTACCGCAGTACATTGGATACGGCAAAAGCGCCTGCCCGACGGTTGGCTCGCATCCGGACATCTGATCGGCCCATCCGACGTAAGGAACCGCCACGCCGTCGGCGGCGAATGTCGCCGGCCCATTGGCCGAGTTGTAGCTCACGTTGAGGTCTGATCCCAGAGCTGTGATTCTCGAGTCAAATGGATTCAGTACGTTGAGTTGGCTCAACGCCGAGGGAAGATGCGTTCCCTTGGTGCCAACATAGGACAGCGTTACGCCCGTATTTCCAGGCAATTCCTTGCCGATGGTGACGTTCCACTGGGAGGAATAGGGTCTCCGGTTTCCATCCAGCGGCCGGTACATGGGAGCACCCTGGCCATTGTCGAAATCGGAAGAGATATCCTGCGTGGGCCCGACGGAGGCCGGGTTAATGCCGTTTGCCAGATACAGAGCAGGAACCTTAAGACCGCCGCTCGCGCCCTCGCTCACGCTATAGGTTTTATTGAAACCATCCAGATTCATGCCGCCATTCCAGCCGGGATAGAATGCCTGGCCGAAGTAGATGCCGTAGCCGGCGCGAATGACTGTCGTCGGCGTGACGGCATAGGCGAAGCCCACACGCGGCGAGATTGCCTTCTTGAACGGAACTTCGGGATAAGGAGCTCCGTAGCTCGCCTCGCCGAACTTGTTCCCGGCAAAGGCCAGCCGCCCGGGTAGTTCGGTGCCATCGGACCTGACAGCTCCGGGGTTCAGCCCAGTCGGATCGAAGAAGGAGAGATTGTTATATTTCTCCTTGAAAGGTGTGATGTAGTCCCAGCGCACGCTGTAGTTCAGCGTCAGCTTGGGGCTGAAGCGCCAACTGTCGCCCGCGAATACGGCATAGCCGTACTGCCTGGGGTAGGTCGCCGGCACATTGTAAAAGCTGACATTCGCGTTACCGACCGCACCCAGATAAAAGCTGGCTGCGCCATTGCCGGGGCACGATCCGCCGCAACTCTGATTGCCCGTCGTGTCCGCGTTGAATTGGAAGGTTCCACCTTGGTTTCCAGAGTTGTTAATGGTGGTCCCGGCCATGTGCCACTGAAAGCCCGCCGTGATGGTATGCGTCCCGGCGACCTTGGTAAACACATCATTGAAGGCCCAGGTGCCGCGGGTGGTGACGTTTGCAGCGGCATTAGGACCGGCGGTGTTGCCCAACTGGGTATAGCCGTCCATGGTAAATGTTGGCAAATAGCTGGCGTTGGCTGTGCCGGTCACCTTAGGCAGGTCCGCCTTGCCGTTCAAAGCATAGTAACCTTCGTTGCGATTCAGGTAGCCAAGCGTAGCGTGGTTGTTCATTGTGTCTGAGAAGCTGTGTTCCCAGTTCAGCCGCTGAATGTTCGCGTTTTCAGGGTCGGCCGGCTGGGCGGTGGAAAGCGCGATAGGCAAATCACTTTGCGCGTTAACTGCCGCCCGTTGCCACCAGGTAGTGAAGTACAGGTGATCATTGTCGCCGACGTTGAAATCAACCCGTCCGAAATAGACGTTTTCGCCGTTGGTCAGCGATCCCTGTCCGGACCTGGGAATAAAATAGTTGTTGACTTCGCCGGGGCTTGTCGGCGTCGGCAACTGGGCCATCCATGCCGCGGCGATCGGATCCGCATAGACCGGATTGATCACGTTCTTCACGCCATTGTAGGCGATCGGCTGACCCGCATCCGCACCGTATTTCGCCGGATCGTCCGGGTAATATAGTTGTGTGGTCACACCGCTGAAGTTCCCGTTGCGGTCGTTCACCGACGGGATGGTCATCGTGGCTGAGTTGACGCCGCCGGCTTCTTTAAAGGATTCCCAACTGAAGTAGAAGAAGCCCTTCAGCCATCCACGCTGTACAATCGGGCCGCCAAGATTAGCGCCATAGTCGTTCTGCGTGTCTTCCGGCTTCGACTGCCCGGTAAATCCATACTGATACGCGTTGAATATCCGGTTACTGATGTAGTCGTATGCCGCACCGTGAAACTGGTTGCCGCCGGACCGAGTTTGAACAATCAGCTGTCCGGAGGTGGTATTGCCGTACTGAGCGGGGTAGTTGGCCGTCAGAACCGTTACTTCGCTGGTGATGTCAGGCGACATGCCGAAGTCAGTCTCAAGGCTGACCATGCCGCTCTGGTTCATAAAGCCTTCCATCGCGGTCGCGCCGTCCACCAAAGCCTCGTCGCCGCTCACCAGACCGCCGTTGGTCTGTGCGTTATAAGCATTGCCGGTGCCGCCGGTGCTGACGCCGGGCAGCATCAACGCCACAGTTACTGAGGAACGCGGCGCGCCGGAGATGATCAGCGGAAAATTCTGCAACGTTTCCGGAGCAATTCCGCCGCCCAATTGCGCATTCGTAACGTTGATGGCAGAACTCCCGCCCTGGACCGTCACGGTTTGCTCAGTCGCGCCCGCGGGGAGTTGCACATTCACAGTTCCCGCCTGGCTGATCTGGAGCTGAATTCCCTTATTGATCGTGGTCTTGAATCCCGATGCACTGACTGAAAGGTCGTATGTGCCCGGCGAAATAGCGGTCATGCTGTATCCACCAGTGGCATCGGTTTTCGCCGTTCGGCTGATCCCGGTTGCTTCATTTGTCAACGTTAAATTTGCGTTCGGAATAGCGGCGTTGGTCGTGTCCGTCACAGTTCCGCTCAGCGAAGCGTCATTGTTCTGCGCGTGGCACAGTCCTGCCAATGAAAACAGGCCCAACGCGATACTTAGTCCCAACGCCCTTGTGGCGGTTCGCACTTTGCTGCTCATCTCACTTACCTCCTCAAACATCCCCACTACCTCGGGGAACGCAATGTTTAGCCCCAAACCGAATCCCTGGTGAATTCCTCGCGAGAAATCCCAAGCACGCAGGCCCATAACCGCTCAAACGTTTCGATACATAGCAAATCGTACCGGTTTCGATTAAGCAAGGTTGTTTTACCTTACGCTTCAGACAATGTCAACTAAAACTTTTGGTGGATGTCACGACCGACCGGAAGTCGAGACACACGCAACGGAGACCCGCCGGAATACCTTTATGCACCTGGAGCGTTTCGCCGAAATGCTTCCTCGGAATACAGGCGGGCGTGCCCCCGGCAAAGTATCCTGAACAAAATCTGAGGCCATACTTGCGGTGAAATCCAACCCGTCACTCGCTTCGTGGTATCTTATCGTTATTATTTTTCACGCTTTCTGGGCGAGTTGAAAAGAAAGGGAATGATTTTATGCGGAAATCGACGTATGCGTTAACGGCGGCGCTGGTGGTTGGAATGCTCGCAGGCGCTGCCTTTGTGGCCCCGCCGAACGCCGGGGCGGAGGACAACGGCATCGGGCGCACGCCCGTGCTTGGCTGGAGCAGTTGGAGCTATCTTCGCAAGGAACCCACAGCGGCGAAAATCGAGGCCCAGGCGCGCGCGCTCAAGGACTCCGGCCTGCAGAACCTCGGCTACGAATACATCAATATCGACGATTTCTGGTACGAATGCCCCGGCCCGCAAGGCCCGAACGTGGACCAGTATGGCCGCTGGGTGACGGACCCAGCTATATTTCCCCCGGAAGGCGACTCCAACGGCATCAAGGTCGTCGCTGATTTTGTTCACAGCCTGGGAATGAAGTTCGGAATCTACATGACTCCCGGCATTTCCATGCAGGCCGTCAAGAAGAACACGCAGGTTAAAGGCACCCAGTACACTGCCGCCCAGATTGCCGAGCCGTCTGTAGAGGAAAGCAACTACAACTGCAAAGGCATGGTGGGCATCAACTACAACAAGCCTGGCGCCCAGGAGTACATCAACTCGTTGGTGGACCGGCTGGCTTCGTGGGGCGTCGATTACATCAAGCTCGACGGGATGCACAACAAGAACGTGCCGGACATCAAGGCCTGGTCGAAGGCCATTCGGCAGAGCGGCCGCCCAATGATTCTGAACATCACGCAGGGGCACTTTACGACCGAAATCGCGCCCGTCCTGATGAAGTACGCCAACCAATGGGAATTCGCACCCGACCTGGAGTGCTATGGCTGCGACAAGCACGGCAGCTACCCGCTGACCAGTTGGCCCAGCATCAAAAACCGCTTCGACTATGTTGCCAAATGGCAGCCTTACGCGGGCCCCGGAGGTTTCAACGACTACGACTCCATTGAGGTGGGCAACGGAAAGAACAACGGGACCACTCCGGACGAGCGGAAAACCCAACTGAGCCTGTGGTCGCTCGGCGCGGCGCCCCTGATTCTCGGCGTTGATCTCACCCACCTCGATCCATACGACATGACGTTGCTGGAGAACAAGGCCGTGCTCGCCGTCGACCAGGACACGATCGCCGCCAAGAGGTTTGTCAACAAACCCACCCAGCAGGTCTTTGCCAAGACAGCGCCGAACGGAGACGTAATCGTTGGCCTGTTCAACACTGGCGAAACGCCGCAAAAAGTTTCCGTCGAGGCGTCCGCTATTGGCCTTTCCGGAAGCGCCACCGGCTACTCCCTGGACGACCTGTGGACAGGCAAAAAGACGAATGCACAAGGCAATACCATCAGTGCCACGGTCCCGCCGCACGGCGTCGCTCTTTATCGGATCAAGGCGCATTAGCCCGGCAACACATTCCGCGCACAATTGAAAGCTGGCCCGGTTTCCGCCGGGCCGGTTTTTTTATGCCAGCATGCGCGCGCTGCGCCCGTGCAGGATCCAGACGGCAATTCCGAAGACCGCCCACATGCTGCCTACAACGATCGCCGCATGGCTCAGATGCAGCCAGATGAAGAAACACACGGCAAAACCAAGCACGGAAGTAAGAATCCAGAACCACTGCTTGCCGCGCCCCTCCCGAAATCCCAGCACGGCGGAAGAAACATTGACGCCCATGAACGCCAGCAGCGCGCCATAGTTCAGCAGCTCCGCGCCCCGCTCGTAGCTCATCAGCAGCGCGCCCGCCAGACAGATCGCGCCAATCATCAGCACGTTATTCGCGGGAATGCGGTTGCGGCGCGAGACCGCCCCAAAAAACTTCTTCGGAATCGCGCCATCCTGCCCCATGGCCAGCAGCAGCCGCGAGGCCCCAAGCTGCGAGGTCATGCCGCTGCCGATGGTGGCCAGCAGCAGCGCTCCGTTCACGATCGCGAACACAATCGCGCCGCCGGCGTGACGGGCGATGTGGACGTAGGCCGTGTCGATTTCAGGAAAGGCCAGTCCGCGCGGCCACACCAGTTGCGCCAAATACACTTCAATGAAAACCAACAGCCCCGTCAAAAGACAGGTGGAGACAATGGCGCGCGGAACGCTGCGGCCCGGGTCCCTGGCCTCGTCGGAGAGCGTGGAGATGCCGTCGAAGCCAATATAGGCAAGCACGGCGATCGAAGTACCTCGGAACAGCGCGGACGAGGTGAACGTGTGGTTGTAAAACGGGTCGGTATAAAATGACGCCGACGAATCGTCCATGTGAAGGATGTAGCGCAGAAACACAACGACGACCAGCGCCACCACCACGAACAGAGCGGTGGCCATCATGGTGTTGATGCGCGCCGAGGTCTCCACGCCGTTCAGGTTCAGCGTCGTAAACAGCAGCGCAAAGAAGATGGCCCACGCGACGTAAGGCACTCCGGGAACGAAATTCCCCGCCGCCTTGGCACACCAGATCGTGCAGATCAGCGGATTCAGAATATAGTCCAACGCCATGCACCATCCCGCCATGTAACCGAGCGCCGGATGCAGCTCGCGCCCTACATAGGTGTAGGCGGAGCCGCCCTCGGTATAGCGGCGCGACATGCGTCCGTAGCTGATCGATGTGAACAGCATGGCCACAAGCGCGCACAGCACCGCGCTGACCGCGAATCCGTCGGACTGCTTGTAAATGACCCCGAAGACGGGCATCGGCGCGGTGGGCTGGACCAGAATCAGGCCGTAGAGCACCAAATCCCAATAGCGAAGGCTGCGCTTTAAGGTTGGCTGGCCGGAAACAGCGGCGGGTTCTGCGGACATTCACATCCTCGATGGTAGAAAGACTACTATTTTGCGAAAAAGGCAGCTCGCGTTCAGGCGCTCCTGGTACTTCCGGCGTTCTCCGCAGCGCGGCTATGGACACAAGGAAACTGATGCTCCTTCAGAAAGCGTTCGCGTTCCTCACTCCGCCGAAACGCCTCCGTGCCGCCCGGCCGCAGCGTGGAAAACGCTCCCGTAATGTTTCCCGCGCGTGCGCTCTCTTCAAGGCCGCATCCGGAAAGCCACGCCGCGAGAAAACCCGCATTGAAGCTGTCGCCCGCCCCAATGCTGTCGACAGGCTTGACCGCAATACCCTCCACGCGAATGCGCTTCTCTCTGTTCTGGACAACCGCGCCTTCCCTGCCGCATTTCACCGCAATCACCGGCACAATGGACGACAATTCGGCGAGCGCCTCGTCCAGATTGTCCCGCCGCGTCATCCGGCACAGCTCGTCCCTGTTGGGCAGCAGAATATCTATATAAGGAAGGAGCTGCGCCAGCACTCCGTCCCACTTGTCTTCAGGATCATCGTTCGTGTCGAGCGACAGCGTAAGCCCGCGCGACTTCAGTTCCCTGAACAAATCCGGCAAATCGGCCTGCAATCCGCGATGAAGAAACAGCGACGAAAGATGAAAGTGCCGCGCCGACGCCAGATACTCAATGTCCAGATCGGCCCGCGTCATCTCAAACATCGTGCCCGGATAAGTAAGAATGCGCCGCTCGCCGCCATGATCCAGCAGCACCGTGACCCCGGTTTTCGTCCCATTGTCGGCCTTCACCACTTTGGAAAGGTCAACGCCGCTTTCAGCAAGCCGCTCCAGGGCCATCTGGCCAAGCTCATCACGGCCCACCCGTGTGATGAATCCCGTTGCCACCCCCAGACACGCAAGATTGTGGGCCAGAATCGCGGAAGAGCTGCCCAGCGTGGCCTCAAAGCCGGTCGCCAGAATTTCGCGCTCCACCGGAATCTCAACCGGCAGTCCGTGAAGGATCAGATCAAGATTGATTTCGCCGGCAATGGTTATGTCAAACAATGGCATCCGCCAGAAACCTCAGATTCGCATTATATTTCGTATCATTACGTTTTATTATAATTTCTTATGTTCAACAACCGTGATCGAAATTCCAACCAATAGCCCAAGGAAAATCCGCAATGCCTCAATCCGATCAGGACAAATTTGTCGCCATGGTAACGGCCAGCGCGAGCGTAAGTCTACCGCTGAGCGACTTCCATCCCCGCTCCACGCTCGTGGCAGAGCAGCACGAAATCATCAGGCCCCGCTTCCCCGTCATCGATTATCACAACCACCTCGACTCGCTCGAACCCGCCGACGTGCTCCGCGTGATGGACGCCTGCGGAATCGAACGCACCGTCAACATCACCATGAAGACCGGCGACGAAGCATTTCGCATTCTCGACAAATTTCTTTCCGCCGACGCGAAGCGCTTCGCCCTCATCGCCTGGATGGACTGGTCCGGCGTCGAGCGGGATGATTTTACTCAGGTCAGTTGCGACCGTCTGGAGAAAATGGTTGAGCGTGGCGCGCAGGGCATCAAGTTCTGGAAAGACCTTGGCCTCAGCGTGCGCGACGCCAGTGGCGAGCTTCTGCGCGTCGATGACGAAAGGCTCGCGCCCATCTTTGACAAAGCCGCGACCCTCGGCATTCCCGTTATGTTCCACATCGCCGACCCCGCCGCGTTCTTTCTCCCCATCGATGCCGAGAACGAGCGATTTGAAGAACTCGCGGCGCATCCAGACTGGAGCTTTTACGGCGCGAAGTATTCCAAATGGGACCTGCTCGACCAACGCGACCGCGTCATTGCCCGCCACCCCAACACAACCTTCGTGCTGGCGCACATCGCTGAATGCAGTGAGAATCTTCCGCGCGTCACCCAGCTACTCCGGACCTATCCGAATGTCGTCGTCGACATCAGCGCCCGCGCGTCTGAACTCGGCCGCCAGCCATACTCGGCTCGCAAATTCTTCCTCGAATTTCCCGACCGCATTCTCTTCGGTGCTGACCTGTTGCCGGAAATCGAAATGTACCGGCTCTACTACCGCTTTCTCGAAACCGCCGACGAATACTTCGAGTACCCCACGCACGCCTCCCGCCAGGGCCGCTGGAACATCTATGGACTCCATCTTCCCGACGACATCCTGCGCAAGGTGTACCGCGAAAACGCGCTTCGCCTGCTCCGCTAGGCGCATAAAGTTGTTAAGTGTTGGGTGAGTGCGGTGGAATCCAATGGCGGTGGATGCAGTCTAGAGCGAACCACTCTCTCATTGAAATTCCCTGCTAACAGGGAATTTTACAGGGAATTTCGAGGTTTTGGGCCTATACGTGCGTAGATGTCGCGTGCATGTTGCACGATTTGCTGTATTTAGCTCAACGTGACGGACCATCGGGGCACGAAAGAACAGGGAATTTTCTCAAGACATCAGGGAATTGAAATTCCCTGTTATTTGTTCGAGCAGTGAAAGTTTGTAAATATTTTTTCTGACTTGTCGCGAAAAACACCCCCAAATTCCCACTTATAAGTAGAGCAATTTTTGAAGGCGGCCTTCATGAAAGCCAGAGGCTGGATTGGTAGCCAGCATGGACCTTGCTTCAGCACCCGTGACCGTGCCGGCACGCGTCTTGCGCGGCCCCAGTACGTCCGCATGCCGACCGAGTATCAGAAGTATTCGCCGAAGAACCACGCTGGGTAGGATGCATAATGCGCTGCATTGCCCAACGATGAGAGGATCAGGGCTGACAGATCCTCTCATCATTCAGTCGAATGCAATGATGGGCTTAAAAGATCAGCTTTGCGCCGAACTGAATCTGGCGCGAAGTGGTAGAGGTGGCGGTGACGACCCCGGCTGTGGAGGAGAAGCCGGAGGTGGCGGAGGTGAAGACGACGGGATTGGGCGTGAGGAAGTTGGTGTGGTTGAGGATGTTGAAAAACTCCGCCCGAAACTGAAGATGGAGGCGCTCGCTCAATCGCGTGGTTTTGAGAGTGGAGAAGTCCACCTCAGAAAGGCCCGGGCCGGTGAGAGAGTCGCGCGAGACGTTGCCGTAGGTTCCGGGAGCGGGCTGGATGAAGGCGGCGGGATTGAAGTATTGCGAGGGTGTTCGTGGAGAGAGAGAGCCGTGGAAGTCCGGGTTCCAGGAAGGGCGGACGGGATTGCGAGTGTCTCCGTTGCCGGTGGGGTTGTAACCGAGTTGCGGCGAGAAGGGGAATCCCGATTGCGCGATGACGATGGCGCCAAGCGACCAGCCCGCAGCGGCGGTACGGACGAGCGGAGATGCGTTGCCGAGAAGAAGATGATCGTGGCCTACGGAC
>DASTXK010000063.1:0-3731 GCA_035765555.1 Acidobacteriaceae bacterium | reverse complement strand
TGCGCCGCAACGGCAGCGTTGTGATGGCCGCCGACGGACAGGTGACAATGGGCGAAGCGGTCTTCAAGCACACGGCGAAGAAGATCCGCCGTCTTTATCAGGACAAGATTCTGGCCGGGTTCGCCGGATCCACCGCCGACGCTTTTTCGCTCTTCAGCCGATTTGAAGGCAAGCTGGAGCAGTATGCCGGAAACCTGGGCCGCGCCGCGGTCGAGCTAGCCAAGGACTGGCGCACCGACAAGATGCTGCGCAATCTGGAGGCCCTGCTCATTGTCTCCGATCGGCAGCAGACGTTTCTGCTCAGCGGCTCCGGAGACGTGATTGAGCCGGACGAGGGCATAGCCGCAATTGGCAGCGGAGGCTCCTACGCGCTGGCCGCCGCCCGCGCCCTGCTGCAGAATACGGAGTTGTCCGCCCGCGAAATTGCTGAAAAATCGCTGCGCATCGCCGGACAAATCTGCATTTACACCAACGACCAGATCACAATTGAAGAGCTGCGCGCCGAGCAACCGAAACAGGCGTAGCCGCGCGCCGGCCCAAAGGAGGCCGGGCAATCATGGCCATTTATTTACCCGGGACCGCGGAAGATCAGGAACTCGCGCTTGAAGAACTGACTCCGCGCGAAATCGTTGCTGAACTCGACAAATACGTTGTGGGCCAGAACGCCGCCAAGCGCGCCGTGGCCATCGCCCTGCGCAACCGCATGAGACGGCAGAAGCTTACGTCTGATCTCGCCGACGAGATCATGCCGAAAAACATTATCATGATCGGCCCCACCGGTGTGGGCAAGACCGAAATCGCCCGCCGCCTTGCCAAGCTCACCAACTCGCCCTTCCTGAAGGTGGAGGCCTCCAAGTTCACCGAGGTCGGCTATGTGGGGCGCGATGTCGAGTCCATGGTCCGCGACCTGGTGGAAATCGCCATCGACATGGTGCGCGAAGAAAAGCTGGAAGAGGTGGAAGACAAGGCAGAGTTGAACGCCGAAGACCGCATCCTCGATTTGCTGCTGCCGCCGCCCACTCCAGCACCCGCAGCCGCACCCGCCGCTCAAGCCACGGGATTCTCCGGCCCGCAGGTAATTGAGGGGAATACGCTGGCCTTCCCCGCTGGGCCGGCCAATGAATCGCACCAGCGCACGCGCGAGAAGCTTCGCCAGCAATTCCGCGAAGGAAAGCTCGACGACCGCATGGTGGAAATCGATGTGCGCGAGCGCAACATGCCGTCGTTCGAGATCCTCTCCAACCAGGGCGTGGAGGAAATGGACATCAACATTAAGGATGTCCTGCCCAACATCTTTGGCCAGCGCACTAAGAAGCGAAAGATGAAGGTCTCCGAGGCTTTTGAGTACCTGATTCAGGAAGAGGAAGGCCGTCTGATCGACATGGACCAGGTGACGCGGGCAGCCGTCGAGCGCGTGGAAAACTCCGGCATAGTCTTTCTCGATGAAATCGACAAAATTGCCGGGCGCGAGGGCGGTCACGGGCCGGATGTTTCCCGCGAAGGCGTCCAGCGCGACATTCTTCCCATCGTGGAAGGAACCACCGTCAACACCCGCTACGGCATGGTGCGGACGGACTACATTCTGTTTATCGCCGCCGGGGCCTTCCACGTCTCCAAACCCAGCGATCTTATCCCTGAACTACAGGGCCGCTTCCCCATTCGGGTGGAGCTTAAGTCGCTCACGGTAGAGGACTTTGTCCGCATCCTGACCGAACCCAAATCCTCGCTGACACGCCAATACACCGCCCTGCTCGAAACCGAGGGCCTTAAGCTGGAGTTCACCCCGGAGTCGCTTCAGGAGATGGCCCAGTTCGCCTTCCGCGTAAACGAAACCACGGAAAACATTGGCGCGCGCCGCCTCCACACCATCATGGAGCGGGTGCTGGACGAGATCAGCTTCCTGGCCCCCGACCTCACCAAATCCTCGCCGAAAAAGGACGAGAGCGGCCTTCAGCTTGCAGCCTCCACCGACTTTGGGGCCACCGTCCCGCTGCCGATCAGCGAGCGCGAAACCCCGGCCGGGAAGGAAAAAGTGGCTGTCATCGACCCCGAATACGTCCGCCAGATGGTCTCGACCATCGTGAAGGACCAGGACCTTTCGCGGTACATTTTGTAGCTCTTTTTAGCCAGTTTCCCATCCCGGCAAATGAAACGAAAATCCGTTTTCCACATCTAAAGAGATAAGGAATTGGGGCTGAGGAAGGGGATTTGGAACAGGCCGGAAACAGGTCATCCGTTCGACGAATCGGGCCGAAATGCTTGAATTTTCGTGAATTTCGCGGGAAAACCGTGCTATTCTAGAAGTCTTTGGTGGACGTGCGCCTACCGACCCCTTGGAATTCGCTATGATGCGTCCGTTTTGGGGACACGCCTTTATGGCTTCAACCGCACTTGTCCGGCCCAGGCAGCAGACAAATCCGAAGAAGCGTGTACGTCGAAAATACGTCTACGTCTGAATTTAGCATGCGGGAGATACGCGCTTGGCAATTGAAGACAAGTACGAAGAAGAATTGGATAAATTAATTGAAACGGGCAAGGAGAAGGGCTACCTCACCTATGGCGAGGTGAACGACCTGCTCCCCGGCGACATCCATTCGACCGACGACCTCGATGATCTGATTACCACCATCGGCACGCAGGGCATTGACCTGCTGGAAGCCCCCAAGGCCGAGGGTTTTGAGAGTGAGAGCGAGGAAGGCGAGGACGTCGAGCTCGACCTGACGCCCGGAACCCTGGAAAAAACCAACGACCCGGTGCGCATGTACCTGCGCGAAATGGGAACCGTACCGCTGCTGACGCGCGAAGGCGAAGTGGAAATCGCCAAGCGCATTGAGCGCGGACAACTGCGCGTGATGAAGGCCATCTCGCGCTCGCCCATCGTGATTCGCGAGATCATCGCGCTCGGCGAAGACCTGAAGCGCGGCGTGCGCAACATCAAGGAAATCGTCACCTTCGACGAGGAAGAGATCACCGAGGAGGTCCTGCAGGGCCGCGTGCGCGCGCTCGTCAACAAGATTGACGCGATGGTGAAGCACCAGAAAAAGGCCGCCGCGCTGGAAGAAAAGCTCGCCACCATCAACCCCAAGACCAAGGCCAAGGAGCACCGCCGCACCCGCTGGGCGCTGGCCCGCGAAAAGGTGCTGGTCACGCGCGTTGTCCGCGAACTGAAATACACCAACCTTGAGCGCAAGCGCCTGCTCGACAAGGTGAACAAGACGGTGGACGTGATGCGGACGCTGGAGCGCCAGATCCGCACGCTCGATGCGAAGTTTGACCAGTCGAAGAGCGAGGAACTGAAAAAGGAGTACCGCCGCCAGCAGAAGAACTGCCGCATCGACCTGGAAAAGCTGGAGCAGGAAGCCGGCGTAACCATCGCCGAGTTGAAGCGCACGCAGCGCGAGATGATCCAGGGCGACATGGACGCGGAGCACGCCAAGCGCGAGCTGATCGAGGCCAACCTGCGCCTTGTGGTGTCGATTGCGAAAAAGTACACCAACCGCGGACTCCAGTTCCTCGACCTGATTCAGGAGGGCAACATTGGCCTGATGAAGGCGGTGGACAAATTCGAGTACCGTCGCGGTTACAAATTTTCGACCTACGCGACATGGTGGATTCGTCAGGCGATTACCCGCGCGATCGCGGACCAGGCCCGGACCATCCGGATCCCTGTACACATGATCGAGACCATCAACAAGCTCATCCGCACCAGCCGCCAGCTCGTGCAGGAGCTG
>DASTXK010000062.1:0-4090 GCA_035765555.1 Acidobacteriaceae bacterium | reverse complement strand
GGCGTGCCCGGGAGGGCCGAAGAGGACCGCGTTGCGGGCGGTCTTTCCGGCGGCGGAGTGGGCGGCGGGGTCGTCCTTTCCGAAATAGGCTTCGACCTCGACGATGCGTCCGGCGAGGAGTTGGCCTCGGATGCGGCTGACCAGGACTTTTCCGAGAAGGTCACGGGCGACGGCGTCGGGGGAGCGGGAGTAAAAGGCGCGCGGCGGCAGCGTGGGCACTACAGCTCTTTCAGCGCGGCAAGGACTTCTTCGGCGTGGCCCTCGGGTTTGACTTTGGGGAAGATTTTCAGCAACTTCTGGTCGGGGCCGATGAGGAAGGTCGTCCGTTCGATGCCGATGACCTTTTTGCCGTACATATTTTTCTCTTTCAGAACGTCAAACTGTTTGCAGACCTTTTCGTCCACGTCGGCGAGCAGAGGGTAGGGCAGGTCGTACTTTTCCCTGAACTTGCGCTGGGCGCGAGGAGTGTCGCGGGATATTCCGAGGACGACGGCCCCGGCCCGCTGGAGCTTTTTGAAGGTGTCGCGAAAGCCGCAGGCCTCGATGGTGCAGCCCGGCGTGTCGGCTTTAGGATAGAAAAAGAGGACCACAGGCTTGCCCGCAAAGTCACTCAGATGAACGGTTTGTTCCTGGTCGTCCTGAAGGGCAAAATCGGCAACTTTCTTATGCAGTTCCATCGGATTCCTCGCAAACTCGCGCGGCGTTTGTCCGGCTTGCCGCGTCATATAAATGCTATGCCACGAGCCGGCAATGCGGCAAAAACGGCGATGCTGCCCATGCTCGTCATGCTGGCGCTCGTGCCCATTGCGCGCGCGCAATATGTGGGCCATGTTGACACGAGCAAGAGCAAAGGGCCGACGCTGAGGGCGACGGCGGTTCTGGAGTACACGGGAGACCTCGACAAGCCGACGGCGAGCCGGCTTGTTCCGATTGCGGTGTGGGACGGCGAGCGTTACCAGCCCGGCGGGCTGTATATGGCGCAGCCCGTTCCGCTCACGGTGCTGTCCGGCACCCAATATGTGCTGGAGAACGCGGGCACGCCCAAGGGCCTATTCGATGTGAAGGCGGCGGCTGACGTGAACGGGTCGTGGATTGCGATTGGGAATTACCAGAAGCCTCCCACGCCGAAAGAGGCGAAGCTGAAGGCGTCGCGACAACTGCCGGTGATTGTGGATGACAGCAAGCCGCACTTCGCGCATGTTCCGACGGGAGACGCGAAGGAGGGCGCGACCAGCGCGAAGGCTGAGAACAGCGCTCCACCGGTTGATCCCGACCGGCCCAGGCTGCATCAGCGCAGCGGAGATCAAAGCGGCCAAAATGCGGAGGCCTCGAACCCCGCCCCTCCGATTGATCCTGACCGGCCTATTCTGCGCGAACCAACGAAGCCTGCGGCGCAGGCCCAGCAGCAGGCGAGCAACAACGGTGCTCCCGAGACTGTAACTCAGGCGGTTGATCCAAACCGGCCGCATCTGGAATATGGAAAGCCCGATGAGCAGATAGCGCTGGGAGCGCCTGAGAAGGTGATTGCCACGCTCGCCGGACCGCAGCCGAATATTGAGCAAATCGCCGCTGTATCAGACGCGGTAAACCGTCCGCCGCACTCCTACGAGTATTCGTGGAGCAGCCCCCAGGACGAGAAGAAGATGCAGGGCGAGGTGGAAGCGATTGCCCAGCAGTTGCTGGCCGCGTCGGAGCCAAAGCCCTTCGGAGAGGTAAAGAAAGTAAGCAGCCAACGCCGGAGCAAGTCCAGAAGAGCCGCGAAGGCGGCAACGCCCGCGACGCCTGCGCTGCCCACTCTGACGGATGAGCGGTTCAAGGCCTACGAGCTTTCCTATGGAGGCGGAGCGACGCTGGTCTTCTCCGCGACGGAAGGCCAGGGCGAAGAGGCCCGGTACATCACGCTGATTGCGCAGCCGGACTTTAACGGGACTCCCATTGTGCTGTTCAAGCAGATTACGTCGGAACGGGATTTGATCATTGTTCCGCGTATGAAGCTGATCGATGCCGTGGACACGGATGCCGATAACCGCGCCGAGCTGATCTTTGCGCTGGAGAACAACATGGGGCGGCACTACGCGATTTATCGCGTGGCGAACGGGACGGCGGAGCAGGTGTTCAGCAGCGGCAGCTAAGAAGGCAGCTAAGAAGGCAGCTAAAGTGCGGTCAGCGGAGAAACGGTTTCGTCAGGGCCGTGATTTGATTCACACCCACATCTCTGCGAGATGTGGGGCACCCCCTACCCGTGCCCGCAGCAGCTATTCGCAGAGTTGTTCAGCAACCAGATTCATCGCCTGAGCAACGATTATCTGATCGTCTCCGAAGCCGTGGAGCCAATGGACGTCTGGCTCGCGGCGGAACCAGGTGAGTTGGCGTTTGGCGTAGTTTCGGTGTCCCTGCTGGGCGGCGGCGACTGCTGTCTGGAGAGACATCTTCTTACGTAAGACGGCGCGGGCCTGGCGATAGCCGAGCGAGTCAAAGGCTCGGGGAGATTCGCCATATTTTTCGATCAGCGCGCGTGTTTCCTCGATCAGGCCGTCGGAGAACATTCGCGCGGCTCGGTCGTTGATGCGCTGGTAAAGCGCGGGTCGGGGCGGATCGAGACCAATGCGGAGAATGCGAAATCCCCGCAGCGGCTCGCGGCCTTCCTTCCACGCCTCGGACATGGGACGGCGCGCGGCCAGCGAAACTTCGATAGCGCGGATGAGCTTCGGCGTGTCGTTGGCATGAATGCGCTCTGCAGAGGCTGGGTCGAGGCGCGCGAGGGCGCGATGGAGCCATCCGGCGGAGTGGCGCGTGTGGCTACGCTCCAGACGCGTGCGAATTTCCTGCGAACGTTGCGGCCCTGCGAACAAGCCTTGCAGGAGCGCGCGCAGATAAAGGCCCGTTCCGCCGGTGATTATGGGCAGGCGATTACGGGCGGCGATATCGCGAATGGTCTCGCGTGCGCGGCGGGCGTAGTCACCGGCAGTGGAATGTTCGTCGGGGGAATAAATATCGATGAGGTGATGCGGAACGCGCGCGCGTTCGTCGGGAGACGGCTTGGCCGTGCCGATCTCCATGCCGCGATAAACGGCCACGGAGTCGCAGCTTACGATTTCGCCGTTGAACCGCTCTGCAAGCGTCAGCGACAAGGCCGTTTTTCCGCTTGCCGTCGGGCCGAGAAGAACAATCAGCAGCGGGTCTTGTTTCACCAGAACCGCCACCATCCGGGCGGAAAGATGTTGTGAAGATTGGCCCGGAAGAGCGCGACGGCGAGAATCGCCGCCGCGATGAGAAGCAGCCCGTAAACCTGCCGCTTGCGCAGATGTTCGCGGGCATCCATTGGCTGTCCTATTCCTGCCCCGGCTGGATGTTGTAGAGGAAGATGAAGCGCAACTCTAGGTAGGGACCTTTGAAGTCCTTGGGCAGCGGCGGATAACCCGCGTAGTTGATGGCCGCCCAGGCGGCCTTGTCCAGCGAAACGTCTCCCGAGGGCAACTCAAGGTGCATGGAGCCAGGAGCGATGGATCCATCGGGCAGGATCTTGAAGCGGATTCCTACCCTGCCCTGCTTGTTCAAGGGGGGACGAGCCGCCTCGGGGATGATGGGATACCACGCCTTCTTGGTGTCGTAAATGACGCGCTGGATGTAGGGGCCGAAGTCCACACCCATGGTGTCGCTAAGGATATTGACGGCCCCCTGCTCGCCGGGATGCTCGGAGGGAGCGTTTGCGCCCATTTCCCCACCGTACTGCCCGGAGCGGGCCGCGTTGCGCGCCATCTGCTGAATCTGCTGGCCCGGCGTGCTTGCGCCCATGCGGAAGTTGGGCTTCGGGGCCTCGGGCGCGGGGGCCTGAATCTGGCTGTGGGCATTGGACGGGAGCGGCTGCGCGGGAGGCTTTGGCTGGGCTTCCGCTTTGGCAGCTTCGCGCGGCTGGTTCTGGGCCTGAGGCGCGGGCCGCTGCGCCGGCTGCGGCGGGGCTGGTCTGGGCGCGGGGCGTCCAGGAGGCTTTGGCTCGACGAGCGGCGGCTTCTTATTCGGCACGGGATGCGGCGACTGCGCCCGATGGTTCTTGTTGGAAATGACTGGCGTCGGGACCTTGGGCGTGATG
>DASTXK010000061.1:0-3424 GCA_035765555.1 Acidobacteriaceae bacterium | reverse complement strand
GCGTCGAGCAGGTACGCGAAGCGCCAGCCGCAGAGCTGCGCTCGGAAGCTCAGGTCCGTGTCCTCGGTCAGCGTGTCGTGCTGCCAGCCGCCCGCCTCGTCGATCACATTGCGCCGCCACATGCCGGCGGTCCCGTTGAAGTTGAAGAAGACCCCGGAGCGCGAGCGGCCGCCGTGCTCCAGCACGAAATGGCCGTCGAGCAGGATGGCTTCGACCTGCGTAAGGAAGCTGTAGTCGCGGTTCAGGTGCGTCCAGCGCGTTTGGACCATGCCGATTTCCGGCTCAGCGAAGTGGTGGATGACCTGCATCAGCCACTCCGGCGGAGGCACGAAGTCCGCATCGAAGATCGCGACGAACTCGCCCTTCGCGACCTTCAGCCCTTCATCCAACGCGCCAGCCTTAAAGCCGTGGCGATTGGTGCGGTGGATGTAAACAATGGGCAGCCCTTCGGCGGCGTATCGGTCACAGATGGCCCGCGCCACTTCCTGGGTCTCGTCGGTCGAGTCGTCGAGAAGCTGAATCTCCAGCAGCTCACGCGGATAATCCAGTTGGCTGCACGCCTCAATCAGGCGATCGATAACGAACTGCTCGTTGAAGATCGGAAGCTGAATCGTAACGCGCGGCAACTGCTCGAAACGCTGCGGAGGCTCTTTGGTGGCCTTTTTCTTGTGCCGGTAGTAGAGCCAGACAAGCTGGTAGCGGTGCATTCCGTAAAACGCCAGGCACACCAGCACGATGAAATAGGGAATGAGCAGTGATGCGTCAAACCAGTTCCACTGGTAGAGGTGCTCGAAGGTGTGGTCGCCGTAGTGGTCGCGGAGATAGTGGCGGAGGCCGGTCCGCTCCTGAAACAGGGCGAGCGTCTGCAAGTGGACGTTCAGGCTTGCCAGCGTGGATGCGAGTTGTGCGAACAGGGGGTTCTCCGCGGATACATCAGAAGATTATTGTATGGTGAGTTCCGGCTCAATGCTGTCGCTCTTCAAAAGCCGGAGTAGCGCTGCTGGCTCAATGATTGTCAGAACTCCGTAATATGTCTCAAATGACCGGTCAAAATACGCGCCGAAATGTCTCTTATCTCCAGTAACCAGGAACCGCGACCGGCAACCCAAAGCGCCACGCAAGATTGGTCTGTCTTTGCCCGGCAATAAAATCTCGCTATGCGCCCGATGTTCCTCTGAGGCAATCACTTCAGTCCGGGCGAGGAGATGCTCCAGTCGTTCGACGTGTGGCCGACTACTGACATTTCGTAGCGTCTCATTTGCCGCATATTGCGAAGTAACCATTCGTGTTCTCGAACTTGCCCAGAAGAAGAGAAATACATGATCCGGTATATAGGAGGCGGAGAAGAGGACATTGGCATCCGCAAAAACTCTGTCTCTTAGTAAAAGCATCCGTCAGGCGCGCTTCCGGCGTTTTACGGCTCGTTCGATTTCGGCAAAATCCGCGCGAAATTCTTTGTTTGTGGGCAGCGTATCCCTCTTCGCCACGTCCGTGTAAGGAACCTTCGCCGGATCCAGTCCCAGTTCGCGCACCGCCTCACATGCCGCGTCGTAGTCTTCTTTCGTGACGGCATTATTCAGCAGGAACTCCGCTTTTCGCTCCGGCGTGTAGATCTCCACAGGCACGGCCACGGCGGGACGAAACAGGATTCCGTCATCGCGCTCTTCGGTTAAAAGCAAGTCGCCTTCCTTGAGGCCGAACCGCTGCCTTAGTTTGACCGGAACAACAATGGTTCCGCGTTTTCCCACCCGGCTAGTTTCCATACAGAATCTCCGATATTCAGAATATCAGAAATGTCGTTTATTCCGGCTTATAGGAATCCTTCCCCCAGTGGAAGCTCACGGTCGGCGAGCAGGTGTCGCTCTGGTAGTAGACGACGGTGTCGCCGGTGTCATGGTTCGGGGCCCAGGGAGTGAGGGCCGCGATGAACTGGCCCTTGCCGTTGACGGCTACCTTTAGCGGATGTTTCTCGCCGTATGATTCAGTTCCCAGCGTGTAGGTTTTGTCGTTCTTGAAGCCGGTGCCCTCAATCAAAACCAGTTCAGCATTTTTGGAACCGAGAACCACGCTGATGTTGCAGCCGCGGTCGGACCCGGCGATGGGGAACGGAATTTTCGTCACCGCCGCTCCATGCTTGTTGTCGGCGGCAACCAGCGCCACCCGGATGGGCTCGCCCTTGGCGGCGGTAGTGGTGAGGCTGATCGGGGTGCCCGGCTTCATGGTTTTGGTGCAGGAAGGGGCCGGCTCCTGCTGGGCGGTTTTCGTGCCGGCGGCGTTTGCCGCGTCTGTCGGAGCCGCCGGGCCCGGCGCGACAACGCCGCATACGGCAGTGCCGGAAGCGTTCACCACGATACCGGACATCACCTGGGCGACACTCTGGTTGAGCGGCCAGCGAAGCAGCCTGAGCTGCATGTCCGGAGTAAAGCCCTGGCCGGTGATCTGGTAGGTGATCTCCGTCGCCCCGGCAGCGTTTTTGGTCCGCCCCGTTTCCTTGAGCGCCAGCGACATGCCCTTGGCCGAGTCGGGCGGTCCCCAGCTTGCCTGTGCGCGCGCCAAGTTGGTTAGCGCCATGCGGGCGCGGGCCTCCTTCTGCTGTTCGAGTTCCTGCGGAGTCGGCGTGTGGTCCGCCGGGGGAAGATCATGAAGCTGCAATGGCGGGACGCTTTTTTGCTGCGTGGGAGCCGGGGTCTGCTGGGCGGGCGCTGTTTGCGCGGAGGGCTGAGCGGGCGGCGTAGCGGTGGTTGAAGGCGCGGATTGAGCAAAAGCAAACACTGAAAGCGGCAGAATGAGGCCGCTGGCCAGAACATGTCGGAGACGCATAGAACGAGCATAAATTGGCGGCGCGTCCATCGCCAACAGCTACAATCGTGCCATGCCCGAGAACACTGACCTTCAGGCGCGCGCCCGCCGGATCAAGCTCTTTCTGATGGACGTGGATGGCACCCTTACTGACGGGGGCGTCTGCCTGCTGGCTACGCCCGGCGTCCAGGCCATTTCGGAGCTGAAAATATTCAATTCCCGCGATGGGGCAGGCCTTAAGCTCGCTGGAATCATGGGCATTTGCACCGGCTTTATCACCGGACGCAGTTCCGAGGCGGTGCGGCAACGCGCCCGTGAGCTCTCTATTGATTATGTCCATCTCGGGCAGGAGACCAAGACGGCGGCCTTTGAAACGTGCCTTAAAGAAGCGCGCGTTACCGAGGAGGAAACGGCATGGTTGGGGGATGACCTGCCCGATATGTCGGTGGCCCGGCGGGCTGGCCTGGCCATCGCCGTGGCCGACGCCGCTCCGGAATTGAAGGCTCTTTGCCACTACATAACCCAGGCACCGGGGGGCCACGGAGCGGCCCGGGAAGTGGTCGAGCTGATCCTGAAGGCGCAAGGACGCTGGGAAGAGGCTGTCCCGAAGGCCCTCGCCTGAGCA
>DASTXK010000060.1:0-10779 GCA_035765555.1 Acidobacteriaceae bacterium | reverse complement strand
AGGGTTAAGCTTAGCGCACCGGCGCGAACTACAAGACTCCGACGTTGCAGATCCTGTGAATAGGGCGGTCTGCTGTCTATTGAGGGCTCGATTCCTTGCTGTTGCTTTTTGGTGTCGTCGTACAAACGACGAACCGCTTTGCTGAATGCCACTGCGGATTTGAAGTCGGACAATTCAGGTTTTGGATATGCTTCCTCTGGCCACCACTTAATGATGGCCTCTCGCATGGAAAGCTTCTCCCACTTGCCCAGATCAATCTCCACGTCGTTGAAGTGCGTGGTCAGCTTTCCGTTTACCTCCATTGCCACGAACTTGATGAGTTCTTCGGTCAGGTCCATCAGGTCGTGGTAGTTCGAGTACGCCTGATAGAACTCCAGCATGGTGAACTCGGGGTTGTGCTGCGTGGAGATGCCCTCGTTGCGGAAGTTGCGGTTGATCTCGTAGACGCGGTCGAGACCGCCGACCACCAGGCGCTTCAGGTAAAGCTCGGGCGCAATGCGCAGGAAGAGGTCGAGGTCGAGCGCGTTGTGGTGCGTGGTGAAGGGCTTGGCCGCCGCGCCGCCCGCAACGGGCTGCATCATGGGAGTCTCCACTTCGATGTATCCGCGCTTGTCGAAGTACTCGCGGATGGCCGCCAGCACCTTGGCGCGCTTCACGAAGACATCGCGCACGTTGATCTCCGCCGGCGTGCCTTCGTTCAGCGCGGTGTTCATAAACAGATCGACGTAGCGCTGGCGGTAGCGCAGCTCCACGTCGGCCAGGCCGTGGTACTTCTCCGGCAGCGCCAGCATGGCCTTGGAGAGGAACGTGATCGTCTCCACATGCACGGTAAGCTCGCCGGTGCGCGTGCGGAACAGGTATCCGCTGACGCCGATGTGGTCGCCAATGTCGAGCAGCTTGTACAGGTCGAATCCCTGATCGCCGACCGCATCTTTGCGGACGTAAATTTGGAGGCGCACGCCGCCCTGTTGAAGCTGCGCGAATCCCGCCTTGCCCTGCTGGCGAATGGCCATCAGCCGTCCGGAGACGGCGACGCTGGTGCGCGCGGCTTCGAGGTCTTCGGCGGTGGCGTTGTCGTAGCGGCTGCGGATGGCCGCCAGCGTGTGCGTGGCCGCAAACGAGTTGGGGTAGGCGCGCTGGCCCAGCGCCTCAATCTGCTTCAGCTTATCTTTGCGGAGCGCGAACAGGTTGCGCTCAAATTCTGACTCGAACACGGGGCTTCCTTGAATGACTAGAGTCAACAGATTGCGGAAGGCCCGGAGAAGCCGATTTTCCCTCAGGGGCTAAAGCCCGGAGGATTCGGCTGACCTGACGGACGGGCTGAAGCCCGTCCCCTTCAAAAACCGATTCAACCGACGAGCTAAAGCCGTGCCCTGATACGAAGCTTGTCCCCCACACAAGCCAAAAGCGGGCTTGTGTGGGCCACCCATTCCGCAACTGTAAAGCCCAGTATAGCGGCTGATTGATTCTCGGCTTGTGGCTCCTGCTGTTGGCTATTGGCTATTGGCTGTTGGCGGAATGTATAACTGCTGAAGCAATGCCTGACGAGCAGCCCAATCCGGACGACGGGAAGAAGCCCAGCGAAGGCGACAGCCCGCAGCGCAGCGAGAGCATGAAGCTGATCATCCGCGCTGAGAAGCTGACGCAGATCGCCTTCGTGATGCCCGCCGCCGTGCTCATTGGATGGGGCCTTGGCGCGCTGCTCGATAAATGGCTGCACACCGACTGGATTTACATCGCCGGGCTGGTGGTGGGCGCCGCCGCCGGTCTGTTTGAGGCGGTGAGGCAGGCGCTCAGGGAGAACTGAGTGGCAGGGCTTAGGGCACAGGGCACAGGGCTCAGGAAAAGCAACCGGCGGACAGCCACTAGCGTTGGAGCAGGCGTTTGCTGTGCATCTCCTCATCTCTGAAATAAGCGAGCTTTCCGGGAATACACGATAGGATGATGCCCTGTTGCGATCCCCACTTCTCCTCCATGGCGTATTCCAGACTCATTTCCTGCCCGTCAAATGCGCTGTCCTCTGAGATAACCCAGACCCTTGGGCCCGCACCCTTTGATCGCAGGAGGGCAACAAGCTCCGCAGCGGTGTGGGCCACCTTGGGCGAAATGGGCTGAGCGAACCGCTCGTCGAGCCATTTGAAGTGCGGCAACGCATCTCTGAATTTCTGGCGGCGATCCGGGTTTGAGAGAAGAAATATGCAACGCTCTTGTCTCGCTTTCACGATGAAAGCGCGGACAAATTCCTGCTCGTGAATAGGAAGGCTCTCGGCCATGACACGATGATAATCGTCGCGTCATTCGCGAATGGCGAGCGAACAGTTTAGGGTCAGTGGTCAGGACTCGTCCCATGTCTCAAAATCGAGACATGGGGCACCCGCACCCGGCTCGAACGGCTCAGCGAGTTGGTGAAGCTGCGACGGGCGAGATGTCCCTCAGGTCGAGGCCTTGCGCCCGCAATTCGTTTGCTCCGTCCGCAACCGCGGCGCGAACGCGCTCGGCGTAGGTTGGATCATCGGGGGACAGGTTCTCGATCTCCTCCATTTTGGCCATCAGCTCGGGGCTGAATTTCAAGGGGCCGTCGCTCGCCGTGCCTCGTTTCTCATCATCCTGCTCGCTGACCGCTGGAGGCTGAGCGCGGTCCTTTTCCTCTCCCACCCTTGACTCACGCTTCTCCACCCCACGGACGGAGACCTGTCCGTGGGGACCCCGGTTCGCGCTCGTCAAGGATGGGGCACCCTCGGTCGTGGGCTCGACCAGCGATCCCGTCTTGCCGAGGTTCTTCGCCATGGCTTTCAGCGTGCTCAGCATGAGCCGGAAGGTACGCTGGTCGATGCGCTGCTCGTTGAAGGCCTGCAACAGCAGGAAGAAGTTGATTTGCATCGAGGCGCGGTCCTCAGGAAAGACAAACGGGATGGGCGCGAAGCCTTCATACGGGGCTTTGCCGGTCGGCCTGGCGAGCGCGGTCTTCACCGCCGAGTGGTGATAGCAGAGCTCGGTTCCGGAGACGGCGGGCGATCCGCAGACTTCTCCGTTGGTCTTGACGTGGGTGCATTGCGGGACGGCGTTGGACATTGGAAGTCTCCTTGGCTGGCTGCGGGTTTGTTCCCCACTCAAGCCAAACCCAGGCTTGAATGGGGCACCCAGAAATTGATTTAAAAATCGTAAAATCTAGAAAACAAAGGGAAGAAATAGTAAAATCTAGAAAATAAAGGATTTGTTTGTAAATAGCTGATTCCAAACTTTTTATTTCAGGTAAACCCACGTTTCAGAATCGAGACGTGGGGCACCCACATTTCTCCTGGATCTCCATAAAGCAAAAGGCGCAACCGGATGGCTGCGCCTCAAAAAATCATTTCTATATTCAGAATAGCAAATCGGGGCATAATTAAATGCCATCCGTGCCGGGCTTTATTTAATTTAGAATCAATGACTTGAAAAAGTTACATATTGACAAGAGTTTTCCACAGGGGTGAAGACGAGCGATCAGCGTTCAGCGGTCAGGGTTCAGCCGATGGCAAACCCCCATCTCAAAATCGAGATGTGGGGCACCCGCGCTCGGCACCCGGCGCTGATCGCTGGTTTAATAGTGAGGATGAGTTCCGTCGATTCTGTTTTGAATTTCAATGACGCCGACCTGCGGGCGTCGATGCGCCGGGCGATTCTGACGACGGTGGCGCTGGGCGTTGCGGGGCTGGTTGCGCTGGGCCTTGTGATGGACTGGCAGACGGGAGCGCTGTTCGCGGCGGGGGCTTTTGTTTCGGCCACCGGACTCTACGAATGGCGGCAGTTGATTGGCGTAATCAACGCCAAGCTGGACAATGAAAAATCGCCGCGATTCTCGGGGTTCGTGCTGGCCATGTTTTTTCTGCGGATGGGTTTCGCGGTATTGGTCATTTATGCTAGTTTAAGGTTTCTTCACGGATCGTTTTATGCGCTGCTGGCGGGATTGGGGCTGGCGATTCTGGCCCTGACGGTTGAAGTTCTGCGCATGCTGCGTTCCTAGGAGACGGAGATAACCCACGACTCATGTTGCCCTGGATTAACGCCCTCACCGCGCTGCTGAACCACTGGTTCGGCGCGTCCCTTGTTGCGCTGCTGACGGCCCTCCACATTCACATCGCGCACCCGAGCCACCCCATCTCCAACTCGCTGACCATGCAGTTGGTGGTGATGGTGCTGCTGATCGGGTTCTTTATCCACTCGCGCATTGTGCTGAGCGTTACCAAGCCGGGGACGGTGCAGCACACGGCGGAGCTGATCCACGAGTTTGTGACCAACCAGGCGAAGCAGGTCATCGGCCACGGATACGAACGCTACATGCCGTTTGTGACGGTGGTGCTGCTGTTCATCCTGATCTGCAACTGCTTCGGGCTGCTGCCGGGGTTTGAGACGCCGACGTCGGACCCGGTGGTTCCGCTGGGCATCGCGCTGCTCACGTTCGTCTACTACCACTACCACGGCCTTCGTGAGAATGGACTGATCAAGTACGTCAAACACTTTATGGGGCCGATCTGGTGGATCGCTCCGCTGATGCTGCCGATTGAGATCATCTCCCACTTCGCGCGAATCATGTCGCTCACCATTCGTCTTTACGCCAACATGCTGGCCAGCGATCTGCTGACCCTGGCGTTCTTCTCGCTGATTCCGATCGCGATTCCGGTGATTTTTTTGGCGCTGCACTTCGGCGTGTCGCTGATTCAGGCGTACATCTTCATGCTGCTGACCATGATCTACCTGTCCATTGCGGTGACGCACGAGGAGCATCCGGGAGAAGCTCTCGGGTAACGAATTCAAGATTCGGCGGCAGAGCGCTTCCGCTGCCGTGCAGAAGCCGTTCAGAGTGAGGGGGCCAGCACGGTGAGCCTCAACCACCCACTGGCGGCACACTTAAAGGGAAGCAGGAGAAGAACGATGCGGAAATTGCAGTATTTCTTTATGACGCTGTCTGTGCTGTTTATGGCGAGTCCGGCATTCGCGCAGACCTCGGGAGGAGGCGCGGCCAGTTTGGTTCCGGTGGGCGCCGGAATCGGCATGGGCATTGCCGCCGGACTGTGCGGAATTGGCCAGGGCAGGGCAACGGGGTCGGCCACGGAAGCGGTGGCGCGGAACCCAGGAGCGCGGGCCGCGATCCAGCTTTTGCTGGTGCTGGGCCTCGCGTTTATCGAGTCGCTGTCGCTGTTCACCTTCGTCATTATTCTGCTGAAGGCGAAGTAAGGGAAAGACAGGGAACAGAGAAAAGGGATAAGGAAAAAGCCTCCGGTGAGCCGGGGGCTTTTTCGTGGCGGAGCCACGCGGAACTGCTGCGCTACAAGCGTTCGGGGCAGGGGCCGAATTTTTCGAGCGCGGCACTGAGCTGCTCGTGTTCTTTCGAGCGCCAGGTCTCCTCGGACCATCGTTTGACCTCCGGCGCGTTGTCCAACTCAAGCTCCTGATATTCGCAGCTCATCAGCCGGTCGGTGGGCTCTTCGACCCAGGCGTTGCCTTGTCCATGCACGCGGGTCGCGCCTCGTTCCCAGCCGCGCGGAGTCAAATGCCATTCCGTCCATTCTTTTCTCATACCGATAAGAACAGAGTACAGCCTGACGGGTTTTCCCCGACGCCTGTTTAATCGGCCTGGGTCTTATTCGGTGCCGCCAGACTTGCGTGCCGGAAGAGCAGTCCCGAAGCGAGGAACAACGCCACGCAGACGCCATGGCCGATGGCCATTCTGAGCGCCAAGTCGTGCGGCGCGCCCGAGGGCAGAATCAGGGCAATGAGCGCGAGCGCTGCCGCCATGGCGAACAATGTGCGGGCCAGGCCGCGCGCGTGCAGACGCGCCAGCAAGGCCCCAATGATCCCCACCACGAGCACGCTGAGAAACCACAAGCGCTCCGGATGTCCCGAGTCCGCCGTTTGGACCATGGTCGACCACCCCAGAGCGAAGGCCGTGACCAGCGCCACGCCGACGCCCACTTTGTAGCTCCACGCGCGCATCCTTCTTGCGACCAGCGCGTAGACCAATCCCGTCGCGAAGAACAGGAAGTAGACGCGGACGAAGGCGCCCGCGGGCCAGTTCCATCCCTCGACCAGCCGCGATGCCATCGCAGGCACCATCAAAAGACCCAGCGACACCAGCGCTACGCGGAGCAGCGTTTTTCCGAGTTGCGCCATACGAAGTGTGTTTTCCATAAGAACTCCTATCAGCGTCTCGCAATAGATCCAGAGCGCGAACCCGAAGAGGCTGCGCCTCGCGGCCCTGCGGTCGCGGCAGAGGTCATTAAATGTCTGAGCCATGCCCTCGCCGAAGCGCTCGAGGAAAGGGCGGGGATACAACCGCAGCAGCTTCGCATAAACCCTCCGGTAGCCGTTAGTGCCCATGCGCCAACCGTCCTTCCGAGACGGCCACCACGCCGCGATACCGATCCAGTTCCGCTTCCAGGGCGGCCCGCCCCGCGCCTGTGAGCTCGTAATAGATGCGCCGCTCGTCGTCCATCTCGGGATCGGCGCGCTTATCGCTTTCCCGGACCAGCCCGGCTTCCATCATGCGCCCCATTGAGCCATAGAGGGTCCCGGGACCCATTTTCATCTTGCCCTGCGAGTCGGCGTGAATCTGCTTCATGATCCCGTAGCCGTGCCGCTTTCCGGTGGAAAGCGCCAGCAGAATGTGCAGCACGGCGGGAGTCAGTGGAGCCTGCGCGGTGTGCTTCGTCGCCATGGTGCGAGAATATATCCGTTGCGGATATAGAGTGTCAACTGAGGCCGTTGTCTGGAAGAAAAACCATCCCTCAGGGGCTAAAGTTGAATTAAATGGCTCAACGGACGCGCTAAAGTCCGTCCCCTTCAAAAAGGCGACTTTCAGGCAAGCTGTTGGAGCTGTGCCCATCCCGAAAACCGACTCATCTCGAGGTGCAAACACAACTGGTCGTTGCTTGGCTAACCTCTATCTACTCTGCCGGAGAAAGCCAATCACATGGTCCGCTTCCACTACCCCGACGAGGTGGCCTTCATTGTCGAGCACCGGAAGGGCGCGCAGGTTGTATTTATCGAATAGCTCCGCCACCTGCCGGTCGCGCGCGTTCGCCGGACACGAAATGATTCGCGCTTCCGTGAGCGTCTCCAGCCTGGCGTCGGCTTCGGCAAGCACGATGCGCGCCAGCGGGACCACCCCCTCCAGCAGGTCCTTGTCGTCGATCAGATAAATCTCCGTCACGGTTTCAATATCGCCGTCGAACTCGCGCAGCGCGCGCACGGCGTCCGCCACCGTCGCCGCTTTCGACACCGCAACATATTCCGTCGTCATGCGCCCGGCGGCTGAGTCTTCCCGGAACTCCAGCAGCTCCTCCACATCCTTCCGCTCGTCCGGGTCCATTTCCTCCAGAATCGCTTCCGACCGCGATTCGGGAAGCTCGGCCAAAAGGTCCGCGGCCGCCGACGGGTCCATCTCCTCGACAATGCCCGCCGCCGTCTCCGAATCCAGACCCTCCATCAGGGACTTCTGGAGCTTCGGCTCGACCTCTTCCAGCGCGTCCGCGGCCAGCTCTTCATCGAGCGTGGTCAGGACGGCCTCGCGCTCCGCCGGAGCCAGGTCTTCCAGAATGTCCGCAATGTCGGACGGATGCAGTTGCGCCAGCCGTTCGTGCTCAATCTTCAGCTTCACCCGGCGCGCGGGGTCCACCTCGATCAGGTCCACAAACTCCCATGGAATGACCCTCGCGGGGAAGCGCATGGCCACGGCATTCAGCGCGGCTGCCGGAAGCACTCCTTGCAGCAGCCGCCGCACCGCGCCCCGCAGCCCCACTTCCACTTCGCGCACGCGCAGGTCTTCCACGCCGTCCTGGGCGAACCATTGCAGGTCCACATCGTTCACCCGCACCACCTTGCGCCCGTGAACGTCGATGATCTGCTGGTCCAGCACATCCTGGCTCAGAAAAATAAAATCTTCCCCGCCCCGCAGCGGCTCCGGTTCGGCGCCGTCGCGCATTTCCAATGCGCCGCTCGGGGTGTGCCGCAGGCTGGTGGCGGCCACCAGTTTCGGCCCTTGCCGCGTCTTCATGACCAGGCTGGTGATGCGCCCCGCCTCCGCGCCCGTGCCCACGGCCAGGTCTTTCACGCGGCCGCAGGGGCGTCCTCCGGCATCCACAACGGGAGCGCCCAGCATCATTGTCAGCGTCGGTTCCATGGCCCTTTGCCCGTTCATTTCCGTCCTGCTCCCGGCTGAAGTCTACTCCAGAACGCCTGCCGCCCGCCCGCCTCCGCGCCGCTCCGCCTCGTCCTCCGAACGCTGGTTTCGCTTGACATTGTTGCGAACAGCTAGGAAACTGCCTCACAGGTAATGCATTACTTTTTAACCCCAGTTCTAAGGATGTCATGTCCCGTCGCGAGGAACACCCATTGGCCGCACAACAGGCAAGCCGCATCACCTACACGCTCGAGTCTTCCCTCGACAGCGTAAATAAGGTGGAACAAACCGCCGAGCAGATGGCCCAGAAAGCCGGAGTCGACGAGGACGAACTTTTCAAGATTACGATGGCCGTGCGCGAAGCCGCTGTGAACGCCGTGCTCCACGGCAACGCCTACGATCCGGAAAAGCTCATCACCGCGTCTTTTGAAAATACCGGCGATTCGCTCGTGATCCGCATTACCGACCAGGGCAAGGGACTCGACCCCGCGACCCTTCCCGACCCGCTGGCCCCGGAAAACCTCCTCCGCGGATCGGGGCGCGGCATCTTCCTCATGCGCTCATTTATGGATGAGGTAAACTTCAAACAATTGCATCCCGGAACAGAGCTGACACTCATCAAACATCTCGAAGGCCCCAAACAAACGGCATCGAAGGAGGAATTGCAGTGACCATGAAAGTATCTTCCCGTCAGGTGGACGGCGTGACGATTCTCGATCTGAGCGGACGCATCACCCTGGGCGAGGGCAGTGTTCAGTTGCGCGACGCGGTGCGCGACCTGCTGGCCAAAGGCCAGAAGCACATTCTGCTCAACCTCGGCGATGTGAACTACATCGACAGCTCAGGCATCGGAGAACTGGTCAGCGCCTACACCACCGCGCGCAATCAGGGCGGCGAACTCAAGCTGCTGAACCTTACCAAAAAGGTCCACGACCTGCTCCAGATCACCAAACTCTACACCGTCTTCGACGTGAAGGACGACGAAGCCAGCGCCATTTCGTCCTTCAGCAAGTAATTCAGCGAAATCTCAACAGAAAAGGCTGCCCCCATGAGGCAGCCTTTTCTATTTGACTTGGTGTCTTGGTCTTTGATTCCAGATTCCAGATTTGCAAATTTGGAATTTTTTTGACAGAATAGTTGTACTGTGCTTAGCCGCGACATAGCTTTCTTGCTTAAGCTTTCCATGCGGGAAGGCCCCCGGGTCTTGTTGAAAGACCTGGCGAATGAGCTGTTTCTTGCTCCATCGGAAGTCTCAAGGGCCGTGAGCCGCTGCAGAAACTCAGGGCTCCTGTATTGGTCGGACGCGGAGAAACGGGTCAACCGATCGGGGCTGCTGGAATTCATTGCCCATGGAATCAAATATGTGTTCCCTCCGGAGAGAGGCGCGCCCGTGAGGGGAATTCCAACGGCTTTCGCGGCGCCGCCATTAAGTTCTTTCTTCCTTCCGTACAACGAACTCCTTCCCGTATGGCCATACGCGGTAGGCGATGTTCGCGGATTCTCTTTCGCCCCTCTGTACAAAGGAGCCCCCAAGGCTGCTCTGCGCGACCCTAAGTTCTACGAGCTTTTGGCGCTGACCGATGCGGCGCGAGGCGGCAAGGCCCGCGAACGGGCCCTCGCCCTCGAATTGCTGGAAAAGGAACTCAATGCGAACCGATGATCCCAATCTGCCGCTCTTGGAAGAAGCCGCCGTCAGGCTTGCACCGTTTTTACAGGAGATCGTCTTTATTGGAGGCGTTGCATTGGGGCTCCTCATCACTGATAAGGGCGCGGCTCCCATTCGCGGCACAAATGATGTTGACGTGATCGCCGGGATCATCACCTACGAGGATTACATCGAATTTTCCCAGCGCTTGCGCCGGGCGCACTTCACAGAAGACAGCGGCGAGGAACCCCTCGCCTGTCGCTGGCGTCATGGAAAGCTGGTGCTGGACGTTTTGGCGATCCGAAAAGAGGTCTTGGGTTACACCAACATTTGGTATGAGGGCGCATTGGGAAGTGCGGTATCAACCACGTTGCCCAGCGGCAAAGTCATCCGAGTCATTTCCGCGCCGTTCTTCCTAGGGACCAAGATGGAAGCTTTTCGAGGACGTGGAAAAATGGATTTCCTCGGAAGTCACGATCTGGAAGACTTCGTGGCAGTAGTAGAAGGCAGAGACACGCTTCTTCACGAGATCGTGGATTCACCATCCGATTTGCGCGAATACCTTGCCGACGCGGTGAAGGGACTCCTGAACGAGCCGCGATTTCTGGACGCTCTTCCGGGATTTGTTCTCAACGACGAACGAGTGCCCTTGATTCGGCGACGCCTGGTCGAGATCGCAAATCTTTCGCCAACCGCCGGCCGCTAGAATTTCACCGTGGGCGCGTTCTGCGACCCCGGACTCGCCTCAAAATAGGCGTTGTTCTGCTGGAACCCACCGATGGAAGCCCAGATGTTATTCGGGAAGTGCCGGATGTAGCTGTTGTAGTCCTGAAGCGTCTGGTTGTAGCGCCGCCGCTCCACAGCGATGCGGTTTTCCGTGCCTTCCAACTGATCCTGGAGCGACAGGAAATTCTGGTTCGCCTTCAAATTGGGATAGTTTTCTGAAATGGCCAGCAGCCGGCCCAGCGCCGAATCG
>DASTXK010000059.1:0-16623 GCA_035765555.1 Acidobacteriaceae bacterium | reverse complement strand
CCACGCGCTGGTGGAGCATCGGCTGGTCGCAAAGGGGATTCCCGCAGCGGAGGTGGCCCCGCTGACCGGCACGGTGGACGTGAAGACGATGCTATACCGGCAAGGGAAAGAGACACCATCGAGCGCGCTGAGCACACTGATCTTCGGCGAGGTGATGGCCTTTTTGCTGACCTTCACGGTGGTGATGTATGGCATGAACGTGGGCCGGTCGGTAATTCAGGAAAAGACCTCACGAATCTTTGAGGTCATGCTGGCGACGGTGAAGTCCACCGACATGCTGGCCGGAAAACTAATCGGAATCGGCGCGGTGGGGATGACGCAAATCGCCATCTGGATCATCTTCGGGGCCATTGCGCTGAGTTCGGCTCTGGTGGAGACATGGCTTTCGGGCTACGCGAGGCCGCAGGTTTCAGTGGTGGAAATCGCTCTGCTCTGCCTCTACTTCATTTTGGGATACGGCCTCTACAGCGCATTTTTCGCGGGGCTGGCCGCCACGTGCGATACCGAGCAGGAACTTCAGCAGTATGCCCCGCTGGCGGCGGTTCCGGTGTGGCTGAGCTTCGGAATGTTTGTCTACATCATGGGCAATCCGAACTCGTTCTGGTCGATCCTCATCTCGATGTTCCCGCCCACTTCGCCGATCACCATGGCGTTTCGATTCGCGGCGCAGTTTCCGCCGGCGTGGCAGATCGCGCTGTCGCTGGCGCTGCTGGCGTTCTCGATTTACATCGTGCTGTGGCTCTCATCGCGGCTCTATCGCGTGGGCATTCTGATGTACGGCAAGCGGGCCACCCTGCCGGAGATGTTCCGCTGGCTGCGGTATAGCTAACTCGCATCCAAAAATCGGAACTACAATAGCCACATGGAACCTCTGGTTATCGCAGGCAAGGCTTTTCAGTCGCGGCTTATTGTTGGCACGGGCAAGTACAAGGACGGGCCGGAAACCCAGGCGGCCATCGAGGCTTCGGGCGCGGAGATGGTCACGGTCGCGGTGCGGCGCGTGAACCTCGACCGCTCGAAGGAGTCGCTGCTGGACTTCATCGATCCTCAGCGATACTTTCTGCTGCCCAATACCGCCGGCTGTTACACGGCTGACGAGGCGATTCGCACCGCCCGGCTGGGCCGCGAGGTCGGACTCTCCGACTGGGTGAAGATGGAGGTCATCGGCGACCAGGCGACGCTCTACCCCGACGTTCAGGCAACGCTTGAGGCCACCCGGGTTCTGGTGAAGGAAGGCTTTACGGTTCTCCCCTATACTTCTGATGACATTGTGTTTGCCCATCGCCTCATCGACGCTGGCGCGGCCGCCGTCATGCCGCTGGCCGCACCCATCGGCAGCGGGTTGGGAATCCAGAACCGGGCAACGCTGCAAATTCTCCGGGAGAAGATCACTGAGGTTCCGATCATCGTAGATGCCGGTGTGGGCACCGCTTCCGACGCAGCGCTGGCCATGGAAATGGGCGCGGACGGCGTGCTGATGAACACGGCGATTGCGAAAGCTGCCAATCCCATCCTGATGGCGGACGCCATGCAGCACGCGATTCTTGCCGGACGCGAAGCCTATCTGGCTGGACGTGTACCGCGCAAGCTTTACGCTACAGCCAGTTCGCCGCTCGAAGGCGTCTCGCGCTAAACTCCACCCATGCGCGTCTTCGGCATCGATTGCGGAACCGAGATCACCGGCTTCGGCTGTGTTGAATGCGATGACAACGCGCGTCTTCCCCGCCTCATTTCGCTCGGCGCTGGCGGAATCCGCCTCCCGAAAAAAGAGCCGCTTGCGCAGCGGCTGGCGCTGCTCTACGCCGAATTGACTGCCCTGATCGCGGCGCATCAGCCGGATGTGGTCGCGATTGAAGAAGTCTTTTATTCGGTAAATGCCAAGTCCGCGCTCAAGCTGGGGCAGGTGCGCGGAGTCGCGCTGCTGGCGGCGGCCACGGCAAATGTGCCACTGGCCGAATATGCCCCGCTGAAAATCAAATCAACAGTTACGGGATACGGCCTGGCCGAGAAGCAACAGGTGCAGTTCATGGTGGCGCGACTGCTGGATCTTCCCGTCGTGCCTGAACCGGCGGACGCGGCGGACGCGCTGGCCATCGCCATTTGCCACATCCAGCACGCGCAGACGCTCGCAATGCAATCCATCAACATTTGAACAAGAGGTGAAAATGACCACCGATCAAACCAACACAGTTCGGCTCCACCGGGTGCTTCGCGCCACGCCGGAGCGGGTCTACCGCGCGTTTCTCGACCCTGACGCGATGGCCAAATGGCTTCCGCCGAATGGGTTCACCGGCAAAGTGCATGAAATGGACGCGAAAGTGGGCGGCAGCTACAAGATGTCGTTCACGAATTTCAGCACCGGCAGCAGCCACTCATTCGGCGGCACGTATGTCGAATTGAAACCGCACGAGTGCCTCCGTTACACCAATCGATTCGACAACCCGGGCCTTCCGGGCGAAATGCAAACCACGGTCACGCTGAAGCCGGTCATCTTTGGGACAGAAATAAGCATTACGCAGGAAGGAATACCCGCGGCCATTCCAGCGGAGGCGTGTTATTTAGGCTGGCAGGAGTCGCTGGCTCTGCTGGCGAAGTTGGTTGAGGCGGAGATTCCGGACCAGCCGTGATTATTCCCCACTCAAGCTTCGCTTGAATGGGGCACGCATTTTGTCGGTGCCTGTCGCGGCGATCAGCCCAGTTCGTGGAGGTCTTTGCCGGGCTTGAAGCGCACGGCGCGGCCCGGCGTAATGCTGACCTCGGCCCCTGTGCGGGGATTGCGTCCAATACCCGTTTTGCGGGGCCGGACGTTGAACACCCCAAAGCCCCGCAGCTCGATGCGGTCTCCTCTGGTCAGGGCGCGCTTCAAGCTATCAAAGACTGTTTCGACGGCGGCCTCGGCTTTTACGCGGGGCAATCCGGTACGCTCAATTACCTGATGTACGATGTCCTGCTTAATCAATGGCTTCCCCCCGAAACGGAGACCCGAAATGCGGTCCTTCTGTGTTGAGACGATGCTAGAAAGGTTTTTCCGCATTGTCAACGCACGCCTGCGTTTCGTAAGATGCAATTTCACCGTAAGATGCAGTGGATTTGCACCGGATGAAAGAACCGGGCCCGGGAGCGGCCCGCGAGGGGGATGTTCTGGCTATAAAGAGTGATCGCTGGATACGCGAACAGGCGCTGAAGCACGGTATGATCGCGCCGTTCAGCGAAAAGCAGGTGCGGGAGGGGGTCATCTCCTACGGGCTTTCGTCCTACGGATACGACCTGCGGGTCTCGAACGAATTCAAGATTTTCACCAACGTGAACAGCGCCATCATCGATCCCAAGAAGTTCGACGAGCGGTCGTTTGTGAGCGTCGAGGCGGAATCCGTCATCGTCCCACCGAATTCATTTGCTCTGGCGCGCTCCATCGAGTATTTTAAGATTCCCCGCGACGTGCTCACGATTTGCGTTGGCAAATCGACCTACGCGCGCTGTGGCATTATTGTGAACGTGACTCCCTTTGAACCCGAATGGGAGGGTTTTGTGACGCTGGAGATTTCCAACACCACTCCGCTGCCCGCGAGGGTGTATGCGAATGAAGGGCTGTGCCAGATTTTGTTTTTCCAGTCGGATGAAACCTGCGAGATCAGCTATGCCGACCGCAAGGGGAAGTACCAGAAGCAGCAGGGAATCGTATTGCCGAAGCTCTAAGTGAAAACACGGACGGTCCCCGTAGGATCACAAATTGCGCGAAACCAGTGGTTCCCCCTTTGTAAGATCAAAATTGCACGCTCTCGCAACCGGATTGCGGCATTTCCCCGGCTGAGAGCAGTCTGGTAAGTAAGACATGCCCGGTCAACAGCCTTCTCGCAAGCCGCAGTTAAAAATTGGCCTGCTTGATTTTGAACCGCTGCGCGTGGCCGGTTTTGAGTCGGTCTGCGAGACGCTCCCGCATGTCGCGATTGTCGCGGTCGATCTGTCGGAGGCCCTGCTCGACAAGAGCCTGACCATGGTGATGCTGGGCCTGCACGATCCGGCCGCATCGTTTGAAACTCTGGCAAAATTGAAGTCCGCGCAGCCCCGCCTCAAGATGATTGTGATGGGGGCCGAAACCGACGAGGAAACCATCATCAGCGCGATTGCCGCGGGCGCGAAGGGATATCTGGAGGAAACGGCGACTCCGGAGCAGGTGATCATGTGCATCGATGTGGTCGCGTCGGGATCAATATGGGCGCCGCGTAAAATCCTCTCCGCCTTTGTGGACCGCATGTTGAATCCGTCGGAAAACAAGCCCGTGCTGCGGCACAATTTGTCCTTCACCAAGCGCGAGGAAGAGATTCTGGATCTGCTGCAGGCGGCCCGCTCCAACCGCGAAATCGCCCTTTCGCTGGGAATCGAGGAGAGGACCGTGCGGTCGCACGTCGCCAGAATGATCCGCAAAGCCGGGGTCGAAAACCGGATCGCGCTTTCCGTGCGGGCTGCCAATAGAGGGAAGTAAATAAACTCTACTTCCGCAGCACAAACACCAGAATCAGCACGATCACCAGCAGCACAAACACATTCAGCACCAGAATCAGCGGCAGGTGCTTCTGTAATTTGCTGGGTTCAGGAGCCGCCGGAGCAGGTGCCGGAGCGGGCGGCTGCGGTTGCGGAAACGCAAACGGCGGGGCCGCGAAGCTCGGCGCAGCCGGCGGAGTCGCTGACACTCCCCCATAGGAAACCGATGGAGCAGAAGGAATCGATGGCGTGGGAGGCATCGACACTCCCGGCACGCCGGGCGCGCGCGGTGGAGTAAAGACCGGCGGTGAACCAGCCGCGGGAGGAACAGTCCCCGTCGCCCCTGTCTGAAGATCGCGCAGCGCTGAGCCTGAAATGACCCGCGTAAATTCTCCCGGCCCGCTTGACATTGGCGGAGGAGCCGCCGGAGCCTGCGGAGGAACCGGAAGAGGCGCGGGTGCCGCCGGTTCTTGCGAAAGCGTCCGCAGCAGTTGAGTAAATCCTCCTGCCGCGGCCGGAGCCGGAGCGGCGCTGGGTGGAGCAAGCGGGGGCGGCTCCGTGGACTTAGAGGGCGTCTCCTGATTCAGTGCCTGAAGCAATTGCGTAAAGCCGCCCTGCGCCGCAGGCTCCGTCGGACGCGCAGGTGTTGAAAACTGGAAATCTGAATGCACCGGCTCCGGTTTGAACGACGGCAGTGGCTCCGGCTGCGCCGGAGGTTTCTCCGCGCTCAGCGTTGAAAACATCTGGGTAAACGCTCCCGGCCCATTGCTCGCCGGGGAAGACGCGGGTTTCGGCGTCTCAGGCTGCGCCGCAGGTTTCTCCGCACTCAGCGTTGAAAACATCTGGGTAAACGCTCCCGGCCCATTGCTCGCCGGAGCAGCGGCAGAAGGTGCGGCGGGCTTTGGTGCCTCCGGCTGCGCCGCAGGCTTTTCCGCACTCAGCGTTGAAAACATCTGCGTAAACGCTCCCGGCCCGGGCGCGGAGCCGCTCGGAGCGGCCGGAACCGCAGCAGACGGTTCCGGAACGGGAGGCCCCGGAACTTTTGTAACCTCCGCCTGCCCGTCCGACTTCGCCGACAGCGTGCTGAACATCTGCGTGAAACTCCCCTGCTGACCCCCGCCGTTTTCCGCAGGCGGCGCGGAGGCCGTCGGAACAGGACGCGGGGCCTTCTCAAACGAAACCTGCTTGAAAACGCTCGCCAAATCGCCGCTCTGCTTTGGAGCAGTCTTTGGCGCTTGCGCCGTCTGCGGCACCTGCGGAATCTCGCTCAGCGTCTTCAGGATTTGCGTAAACTCACCCGGTGCCGGCGGGGCCGCTGCAACCGGTGCGGGCGCGACTGGCGCTGCCGCTTGCGACTCAGCCGAAGCCTGATTCGACGCCGCATCAGACCCCCGCATCAGCGACTTCAGCAGGTCATCTTCTTCCTGCGCGGGGCCTTTCGGGCCGACCGTCCCAAACACTCCCGTCGCGCTCGAAGCCTGTCCGGCAGCGCCCTCTTTTTTGCCGGAAAACTCCGCATCGTCGAAGGGATTTTTGGGGTCCATCAACTGCCGTCGCGCTCCTCAATCATGGCTCAATTTCAGTAACTCAGACTACATCGCATTTGCTTGACAGTAAAGTACAACCAGCCTACGATCACACACGACCATCGGTGATAAATTCAGGCCTCAACGCAGGCGGTCCTGCCGTCCGGTCCCGCGGCTTCGCACGTTCGTAAGCCACTCAATAACCAAGCTGTTCGTCCAAATGGTTCGCTCATTATGAAATTTCTGTCACGGGTCGTGTGGTCGGAGGGAATGTATCTCGGCCCTCATCATTTCCAGACCCAGAGCCGTTACTTTGAAGATTCCATCACCTTCCTCGCGGCAAGCCTCTGGCGCCAGCCCTGGGGGCTGCTCCATGCCGAACTCGACCAAAAAGCCATCCGCAACGGAAGCGCTGTCCTGCTGCACGCCTCCGGCATCTTTCCCGACGGCCTGACCTTCGAGCTGCCCAATTCCGACCCCGCTCCCGAGCCGCGCAACTTGCTGGAAGTCTTCCCTTCCACCGACGCCATGCTTCCGCTCTATCTGGCCGTCCCGGCCCGGCGCGACAACGGCTTCGACTGCGACCTCACCGCGCCCGGCGCCGATGCCCGCTTCTCCCGCATGGCTCGCACTCTTCGCGACGAAACCAACGGCATGGACGAGCGCGAAATCGACCTCGGCCAGAAGAACATCCGCCTCGTCACCGAAGCCGAATTAACTCCGGGAATGCTTTCCATTCCGCTCGCGCAGGTGCTGCGCGACGGGCGGGGCCATCTCGTCTACGACGAGGACTTCATTCCCGCCTGCCTTCGCCTCAGCGCCAGCGAGCCGCTCATGCTGCTGGCCAGGCGCCTCATTGAAACCATCGGGGAAAAAAGCGCCACCATCGCGCGCGGAGCAAAGCGCCACGGCCGCTTCGAGGCTGGAACCGCTGCGCTCGATGTCGCCAATTATTGGTTCCTGCACGCGCTGCACAGCGCCCTACCGCCGCTCCAGCACCTCAGCGCCACCAGCCACGCGCACCCGGAAGACTTCTTCCTCGAACTCTCCCGGCTCGCCGGAGCGCTCTGCACTTTCGCGCTCGACTCCGACCCGCGCCAGCTTCCCGCCTACGATCATCGCAACCCCGGCCCCACTTTCCGCGCGCTCGACGCGCACATTCGCCGCCACCTGGAAATCGTTGTTCCCTCCAACACCGTCTCGCTCGCCTTCCAGCCCGTCGAACCTTATATGTACGCCGCTCCGGTTGCCGATGAGCGCTGCCTGCGCCGCGCCCGCTGGCTCCTCGGCGTCCGCTCCTCGCTCGGCGAGTCGGATCTTTTGAAACTCGCGCCCCGGCTCATTAAGGTGTGCTCGTCAAAATTTGTGCCGGAGCTCGTCAAGCGCGCGCTTCCCGGCATGACCCTCACCCACGTCCCCGTGCCGCCCTCCGCCATTCGCGCCGAGGCCGACATGCAGTACTTCGCCATCGAGACCACCGGCCCCTGCTGGGAGCACATCCTGCAAACCCGCAGCGTCGGCGTCTACATTCCGGGAGAAATCTCCCAGCCTGAATTCGATCTCACCGTCATCGTGGAGCCGTCCTGATGGATAACGCCCGTATCAACAGCCTCTCCCTGAGTTTTCAGGAAGTCCTTACCGCCATTGCCCGCGTGCGCTACCAGCGCCAGCAGGTGCAGGACGCGGAGAGCTTCCGCACCCAGATGCGCCACTCCCTGCAATCGGCCATGCAGGAGGCGCGCTCGCTCGGCTACTCCAGCGAAATGGTGCAGACCGCAGTTTTCGCCAGCGTTGCTTACCTCGACGAAAGCGTACTCAACCTGCAAAGCCCCGCCTTCGCCGATTGGGTGCGCCGCCCCTTGCAGGAAGAGCTTTTCGGCGGCCACACCGCTGGCGAGACCTTCTTCCGCAATCTCAAGGGCCTGCTTGGCCAGCCCGACTCACCCGAGGTCGCCGACGCTCTCGAACTCCACTGCCTCTGTCTTCAGATGGGCTATCGCGGACGCTACGCCCTCGGCGACTCCGGCGAACTGCACCAGATGCTTCGCCAGTCCCGCGACAAAATCGAGCGCATTCGCGGAGCGGCCCGCCTCACGCCGCCCGTCGCCGCACCTGAAGTCCGCCCCGCGCGCGCCAAAGACTCATGGAGCCGCGCGCTGCTCATCACCGCTTGCGTTCTGGGGGTTCTGGTTATCATGGCCTTCGCGGCATTCGAGCTCTCCCTCGGTTCCGGCGTTTCCCACATTCAGAACACTTCATTGACCGCGACCGCGCAGTAGCAATAGGAGCCCCACGTGCTGTCCATCCTCATCTCCGCCCTTATTCTCATCGCGTCGATTGTGCTGGCGTGGTTCTCCGGCGCCTTGTTCCACATTGAGGGGACTTCGCTGCTCATCCTGCGCATCCTCCTCATCGCGCTCGGCGTCGCCGCGGCCACCATCATCCTCGTTATGTATTTCAAGGACAAGCGCCGCAACGCCGCCACCAAAGGCGTGCATGGAGGCTCCGAACTTGACGGCCTGCTGCGCGATGCCGAAAAGCGCCTCGCCGCCTCGCAGCGCCCCGGGTCAAAGTCGCTCGATTCGCTCCCGCTGCTCTACGTCCTCGGCGAAGCCAACTCCGCCAAGACCACCGCCATTCTCAAGTCGGGACTCGACCCCGAACTCCTCGCCGGGCAGATCTACCGCGATCAGGACGTGATGCCCACGCCCGTCGCCAACCTCTGGTACACGCAATCCTGCGCCATTGTCGAGGCAGGAGACGCCGTCCGCAAAAGCCCTGCGCTGTGGAGCAAGCTCATCCGCAAAACCCGCCCCAAGGCCTATCGCTCCGCCATGGGCAGCCAGGCCCCGGTGCGCGCCGCCGTCGTCTGCATCAGTTGCGAACAATTTCTCGGAGCCAGCGCGTCAGAAGCCACGCTCGCCTCCGCCCGCTCCACCAACCAGATGCTCCGCGACCTCTCCCAGCATCTCGGCACGGAAGTCCCCGTCTACGTCGTCCTCACCAAACTCGACCGCGTGCCTAACTTCATCGAATTCGTCCGCAACCTCAGCACTGAGGAAGTCGCCCAGCCGCTCGGCCTCGCGCTGCCGCGCGGCGAAACCTCCACCGGACTCTACGCTGAAAAGGCAATGGGTCTCGTCGCCCATTCGCTCGACAAGCTCATCTTCTCCCTCGGCGAATTTCGTCTGGAACTCCTCACCCGCGAAACCGACCAGAAGAACGTCGACCCTGTCTACGAATTCCCGCGCGAAATGCGCAAGCTGCGCAACAACCTCGCTTCGTATCTGGTCGAACTCGCGCGCCCCAGCCATCTCAACGCCAACCCGTATCTGCGCGGCTTTTACTTCACCGGAGTACGCGCCCATGTTGTCGAGCAGATGGTAAGCGCGCCCGCCGCTTCCGCCCGGCCGCAGCCCGTCGGCGGCGGAGCCACACAGATGTTCTCGCTTGAGCAAATGCGCGCCGCCACCGCCGCGCCCACCCCGCAGGTGGTCGCGCAAAAAGTCGCGCAGTGGTGCTTCCTGCCGCGCCTCTTCCCTTCCGTCATTCTTGAAGACCGCAGCGCGCTCGCCTCCACCAGCAACAGCGGACGCACCCATATGGTCCGCCGCATCGCCTTCGGGACTATATCCGTTCTGCTCTTTGCCTACCTCATCTGCCTCGTCATTTCCTGGGGCAACAATTCCAAGCTTCAGAACTCCATTACGACGGCGGCCAAAGCGCTCCCCGCGCGCACCGTCCCGGCCAATACGCTCGCCTCTCCACAGGACCTCGCCTCGCTCGACCAACTTCGCGGTGCGGTCGCGCAGCTTGAGAGCTACCAGCAGAACGGCGCTCCGCTCATGTACCGCTGGGGCATCTATCATGGCGACGATCTTCTCGGAGCCGCCCGCCAGGTTTACTTTGACCGCTTCCGCCGCCTCATGCTCAACAACACGCAGGCTGATCTGGTCGCCACGCTGAAAGCCCTGCCCGAAACTCCAGCCGCCGGGGCCGACTACTCCGCCGCCTACAATCCGCTGAAGGCGTACCTCATCACCACTTCAAACGCCGACAAGAGCACACCCGAATGTCTCACCCCCGTGCTTCTCGACGCATGGCTCAACGGCCGCGTTCCCGAAACCAATGAGCAGAAGCAGCTCGCGCAACAGCAATTCGACTTCTACGCTGCCGAGCTTGCCCGCCACAATCCTTATTCCATCGCGCCGGACACTGCCGCCGTCACCCAGGCCCGCGGCTATCTCGCGCACTTTGGCGGCTTCGAGCGCATTTACCAGCAGATGCTCACCGCTGCGGAAAAATCCTCGCCGTCCATCGACTTCAATCGCGCCTATCCCGGCTCATCGGCCACCGTGGTTGACTCGCACATCGTTCCCGGGGCCTTCACCAACGGCGGCTTCAAGTTCATGCAGGACGCCATCCAGCACCCCGACCGCTACTTCAGCGGAGAGGCCTGGGTGCTCGGCGATCAGGCCCCGCCGTCGCTCAACGAAGCGAATCTCACTCAGCAGTTGGCCAGCCGCTACCTAACCGACTTCCAGTCGCAGTGGCGCGACTTTCTCCACTCCGCGCAGGTCGTCAAGTATCGCAGCCTCGGTGATGCCGCGGCGAAACTCCAGTTGCTCTCGAATCCCAATTCGCCGCTGCTCGCGTTGCTCTTCACCGTCTCGCATAACACTGCCGTCGCAAATCCTGATATCACGAAAGAATTCCAGCCGGCGCAGGCCGTCGTCGCGCCCACCAGCGCCGATAAGTTCGTCGGCCCCGGCAACACAACTTATGTGAACGGCCTGCTCGGCCTTCAGGGAGTCGTTGCCCAGGTCGCGCAGGACCCGACGGCAGCCACCAATCCCGCCGCAGTCACGCCCATCCTTACCGCATCCGCCTCCGCGCACACCGCCGCAAGCCAGACTGCGCAAAGCTTCAACCTCGACCCTACGGCGCACGTCGATCAGACCGTCCTCGCGCTCCTGCAGGCACCCATCAACTCCGTCGATGAAGTTGTGCGCGGACGCGGCCCCGCGCAAGCCAACGCCGCCGGAAAATCTTTCTGCGGAACTTTCGCGCAGGTCACGGCCAAGTTCCCCTTCTCGCCCAAGTCCACCGTGGAAGCCAGCCCGGCGGAAGTTGCCGCGCTGCTCCAGCCCGGCTCCGGAGCGCTCTGGCAGTTCTATGACGCCAGCCTCAAAACCGTCCTCGTCAAGCAGGGACCGACCTACGTTCCCGTCGCGGGCGCGCCCATGAAGCTCAATCCCGCGTTTACTCATTTCTTCAATCAGGTGGCGGAATTATCAGCCGCGCTCTATCCCGCCGGGGCCGCCGCTCCGGGACTCGCCTTCACGGCCCACATCCTGCCTTCAAAAGAAATCCAGAGCGTCACGCTCGTTGTGGACGCGCAGCGACTCCAGGGCACCAACGTCTCCAAGCAGTTCACCTGGACGCCCAACTCCCAACAGGCGCAGCTCATCGCAAACTACGGGACCGGAAGCCTGCCCCTCCAGTTCACCGGCCCTTGGGCGCTCTTCCACCTCATCGAAAAAGGAAAGCTCAACCGCTCCGGGCAGCTCGATTATCCGCTGGAGTTTTCCAACACGCCCATCGTCGTCAACGGAACCCCGCTCGTCGTGCATCTGGAATTCACCGGCCCCAACGCCGGACTCCTGATGCCCGGCGGCCTCAACCCCGGACGCTGCGTCGCCACCGTCGCCCACTAGAGCTTGCCGGCTCGAGTCCGTTGGAAGCCTAGCCTTTCGCCTCTTCCTGCCGCGGGCTTGACCACCCTCCCGGCGGAGGAGGGAAACTCCCAATTTCGGTTGGCCCCCACGTCCCCGGCTCATAAATCAGCGGCTTCGGAGGGTCCTTCAAAATGGGGTCGAGAATGCGCCACGACTCCTCCACGTAGTCCTCGCGTGCAAACCAGGTTTCATTGCCCTTCATCGCGTCCTGCAGCAGTTCCTCATAGGGAAGCAGATTCTCCGTCCCGCAATCCTCATCCACAGTAAGCTCCGTCATGCAGCCCAGCAGCCGCTCGCCCGGCTGCTTGACCGAGCCTCCAATCGCCGTCTCCGGGTTGGGACTCAGACGAAAGCGCACATAATTCTGCGGAGGCAGCTCTTCTGAAAACACCGGCGGCGTCTGCCGGAACTTCGCAATCACCTCGGTTCCCGTCACTGCCAGAGATTTCCCGGTGCGGATATAGAACGGAACGTCGCGCCACCGCCATGAATTGATCTGCATCCGGATCATGGCAAAGGTCTCCACCTGCGAGCCGGCCTTTACACCCGGCTCATTGTGATATCCGGCGAACTGCCCCAGCACCACGTCTCCACGCTCAATTGGCTGCGTGCTGCGCAGCACCTTGGCCCGCTCATCGCGGATCGACTCCACATCCGGGCACGGAGGCGGCTCCATCGCAATGTTGCTCACAAGCTGCATCAGGTGGTTCTGCACCACGTCGCGCAGCGCACCCACCGTGTCATAGAACGCGCCCCGCCCCTGAATGCCGAACTTCTCCGCCATCGTGATCTGCACGCTCTCGATGTACTGGCGGTTCCACAGCGGCTCCAGAAACGAGTTCGCAAACCGGAAGAAGATCAGGTTCTGCACCGCGTTCTTGCCCAGATAATGGTCGATTCGAAAAATCCTTTGCTCCGGAAAAACCCGGTGAATGATCCGATTCAACTCCCGCGCCGACGCCAGGTCGCGGCCAAACGGCTTTTCCACCACCACCCGCGCGCCATCCGCGTTTCCCGACTCCTTCAGCTTCTCAATCACCAGGCCAAACAAACTTGGCGGAATCGCCAGGTAATGCAGCGGATGCTTCGCGCCGCCCAGGGCCTTCCGCACCTTCTCAAAAGTCGCGGGATCGGCGTAATCGCCATCCACATAGCAAAGCCGCTCCAGCAGCTTCGGAAACCCTACAGGTCCCACTCCGCCGTGCTTCTCCACGCTGTCTCGCGCGCGTTCCCTGAACTGGTCCAGTGTCCAGCCGGACTTGGCAACACCGATCACCGGGCCATTCAGCAGGCCGCGCTTGGCGAGCCGCTGAAGCGAGGGGAAGATCTGTTTGTAGGCAAGATCGCCGGTTGCGCCGAAAAAAACGAGAGCATCTGATTGGGGCTGGTCCACAGGCATAGGCATGATTGTAAGGGTTGCCTGAAGTCACCCTGCCGTTTCTAGTAGACTCATTTCCAGCATGATGCGGCGTTTCTTTTTCTATTTGGCTTTCTCTTTCGTAGTCGTTTCCGGCGCTCTCGCCTACGGTCAGGGCACCCGGCTCTGGACCCAATCCAGCTTCGACGAACTGGAACAAGGCAAGCCCGAGGGCGTTGCCATCACCAGCGACGGACGCCTGGTCTCCGGCCCATCCGCCACGCTGGTCACGACTACCCCCTCAACCTATGTGTGGTCCGTCGCCGCCGACAAGGCCGGAAACGCCTACCTCGGCACCGGAAGCCCCGCCACCGTGCTCAAGGTCGCGCCCGACGGCAAAACCACCAAGCTCTTCTCCACCGGAGACCTCACCGTTCAGGTTGTCCGCGTCGGCGCGGACGGTTCTATCTATGCCGCGACGCTGCCCTCGGGCAAGGTCTACAAGCTCGACCCCACCGCCACAAACCTTACCGACCAGACCGCCAAGGTCATCTTCGATCCGGCCTCTACGGCCGAAAAACCAAAGTACGTCTGGGACATGACCTTCGACTCCCAGGGCCGCCTCTACATCGCCACTGGAGGCCCCGCCGGAATCTACCGCGTTGACCCGCACGCGCCCGCCGCCAAACCCGACCTGTTTTTCAAGAGCGATGAGCAGCACATCCGCGCCCTCGCCTTTGATGCCGCCGGAAACCTCATCGCCGGCTCCGACGGGACCGGCCTCGTCTACCGCATCGACAAATCCGGAAAGGGATACGTCATCTACGACTCCGCCCGGCGTGAAATCACCGCCGTGGCCGTCGCCGCGAACGGAAACATCTACGCCGCCGCAGTCGGCCAAAAAGGACGCGCCGCGCTTCCGCCGCTCCCCGTCACCGGCAATACCGGAGTCACCATCAAGATTGTCCAGCCCGGCTCCGTGGGTGGCATCAGCGGCAACACTCTCATCCCCAACGGCTCAGAAATTGACGAGATCACCCCCTCCGGCGCGCCCCGCAAGCTCTGGGACGACCGCCAGGACATCGTCTACGCCCTGCGCTGGACCTCCAGCGGCCTGCTCGCCGCCACCGGCAATCGCGGACGCATTTATCGCATTCACGAGGACGGCTCTTACGCCGATATCGCCCGCCTAGAAGCCTCGCAGATCACCGGCTTGGCCGACTCCGCTCGCGGGACCTACCTCAGCGCCGCCAACACCGGCAAGCTCTTTCTTCTGAGCCACGGCGACGCGTCGCAGGGCACCTACCTCAGCGATGTCTTCGACGCCGGAGTCTTCTCGCAATGGGGTCGCGCCGAGGTTGATACCTCCTCCGGCCCGGCAACCGCCACCTCCAAATTCGACTTCTACGCCCGCGCCGGCAATATCGAAAACCCCGAGCGCGCCTGGACCGAATGGAAGAAAGTCACGCCCAACGTCGGCCCCATCGGCATCGGCTCCGCGCGCTTTGTCCAGTGGAAGGCAGTCCTTCGTCCCGGCGCGGACATCACTTCTGTCGGCGTGAATTATCTGCCCGTCAACATCGCTCCCGCGGTCACAGAAATCGTGGTCGAGCCGGGAGCCCGCGTCAATACCGCCCCGCAACAGACCACGCAGACTCATCCTGTAGCCATCAATTTCGCCACGCCACAGAAGACCCCCGGCGTCACTATTGTCCGACAGCCCGGCCACACTCCGCTCATCGGTATCCGCGACAAGTCTGACGTGACCCTGCGCTGGCTCGCGAACGACGAAAACGGCGACACGCTGACCTACTCCGTCTACTATCGCGGCGAGGGCGAGCATAACTGGCAGCTTCTGAAGAAGAACATCAGCCAGACCTTCCTCACCTTCGACGCCGAGCAGCTTCCTGACGGTCCCTACCGCCTTAAAGTCGTCGCCAGCGATGCGCCCTCACACAATCCCGGCGAGGCGCTCACCGGTGAGAAGGTCAGCGAGCGCTTCGTCATCGACACAACGCCACCCGTCATCAGCGGCATGACCGCGCAACTCGTCAACGGCAAAATCCATACGGAATTCACCGCGACCGACGCCATTTCGCCCATCTCCCACGCCGAATTTTCCGTGGACGCCGGCGCTTGGCAATACATCGAGCCGGTCGGAAAGCTCGCCGATTCGCTGACGGAAAAGTTCGCCTTCGATGCGCCACTTCCAACCCGCGCATCCAACACCCCGGCCCCGGCGGATTCCTCCGAGCACGTCATCACCGTTCGCGCCTTCGACCGTGGAGAGAACTCCGTCGCGGCGAAATCGGTGGTGCATTGAGGGAAACAACTGGGGGCGTAACCCAAATTGCTGAATGGGTGGCCCATTCAAGCCCGGTGTTGGCTTGAGTGGGGGAAAAGCTCCTGCGGAATGCTTCTGCTGATTTATCTATATGCGCTTTGAATTTTTCGTAGCCGCGCGGTATCTCAGGGCCAAGCGCCGCCAGGCCGTGGTCGGCGCAATCACCACCATCTCCATCATCGGAGTCGCCGTCGGGGTCGCCTCGCTCATCATCGCGCTGGCCATCACCAGCGGAATGCGCCGCGACCTTCAGAGCCGCCTGCTTTCCTCCACGGCGCACGTCGAGCTCATGCGCACCTTGAACGACGGCATCAAGGATTGGCAGCCGCTGCTCGCGCGCCTCCGCAAACTCCCGCACGTCACCGCCGCCGCGCCCGGACTCTACGAGCCTGTGTTGGTCGCTCGCGGAACCCTCTCCGGCGGAGCCATGCTCAAGGGCATCATACCCAGCGAGGAAAAAACCGTCAGCACGCTTTTCTCCACGCTTATTTCCGGCTCCGCCGCGCCGCTCTCACAGCCAGTCGAGGAAGGCACCGCCAACACCGCGCCGCCGCCCATCGTCGTCGGATACGAACTCGCCAACACCCTCGACGCCAAAGTCGGCTCCACCGTCATGGTCGTCAGCCCGCAGGGCGAGCTTACGCCCTACGGACTCGTCCCCAAGTACCAACCCTTCCGCATCGTCGGCATCTTCCACTCCGGCTTCTACGAATACGACTCCAGCTTCGGGTTCATCCGCCTCAAGGACGCCCAGCGACTCTTCGGCGAGCCCGATGTCATCTCCGTCATCTCCTTCAAAGTCGATGACCTCTACCACGCCGACCGCATCGCCCGCGAAATCGAAACAGCCGCCGGCCCCGGCTTTCAGGCTCGCAGTTGGATGGAGCAGAACCGAGAGTTGTTCCACGCCCTCAGGCTGGAGCAGGTCGTGACCTTCATCGTCATCGGACTCATCGTCTGCGTTGCGGCCCTCAACATCCTCATCGCCCTCACCATGATGGTCATGGAAAAGACGAAAGACATTGCCGTCCTCATGTCACTCGGCGTCGAGCCCGGCCAGATTCGCCGCATCTTCCTCATGCAGGGCTTCCTCATCAGCGTCATCGGCACAGCCCTCGGCCTCATCCTCGGCTACGCGCTCTCCTGGGCCGGCGGACACTACCAATTCATCCATCT
>DASTXK010000058.1:0-5913 GCA_035765555.1 Acidobacteriaceae bacterium | reverse complement strand
CCCGGCCCCGCAACCGCGCAGGCATCGGAAGGCTATCTGGGCATTGTCTGCGGCGATGTCACGAGCGACCGCGTCTCCGCGCTCAAGCTTACGCAGCCTATCGGGGCTGAGGTCATCAACGTGGACCGCGACGCCCCGGCGGGCAAGGTGGGGCTGCGGCCTCACGACGTAATTCTTAAGATGAACGGTCAGCCGGTGGCCGGCGAAGAGATGCTTCGCCGTATGCTGCGCGAGACCCCGGCGGGGCGCACCGTTACGCTGCTCATCAGCCGCGACGGCCAGCAGCAGATCATCACCGTGCAGCTTGCCGACCGCGCCATTCTGGAGCAGGAAGCGTGGTCGCAGCCCATGGTCATTCCCGCGCCCGACGACGACGATACTTATGTGCTGGAAGGCCCGTCGGGGCACAGCCTGGGGTCAGGATTTTTTGGGGCGCTCTCGCTGGGGTCTCCTTCGGTCGGCGTGGAGCTTGACACGCTCGGGTCGCAGCTTGCCGACTACTTTGGCGTGAAAGACGGACAGGGGCTGCTGGTGAAGCGCGTGGCTGAAAACAGCGCCGCGGCCCGCGCCGGCCTGAAAGCCGGTGACGTGATTATCGAAGCCAACGGGCAAAAAATGGCCACCCTGAGCGCATGGATGAAGATGCTGCACGCGAACCGCGGCAAGCAGATTCCCCTTACCGTGATTCGCGGCCGCAAGCCGCAGAACATGACGCTACAGACCGCGGCGCGCAAAAACCACAGTTGGCTCCAGCCCAGCAGCTTTTCGATCTTCACCAGCCTTCCCGGGCGGCCTCTCACCGGTCCCAGGATCGGCTGGATCGACTATCAGACCAGGTAGAAGGCGGGCCGCCGGAAGATCCGGCGGCGCTTTCAAGCCATTAATTGCCGCAGCTTGCTACTGCGGTTGCTGCTCCGGCTGGGACTCGTGGTGCATCCCGTTTTCCTTCATGCCCTTGTGCATGGACTCGAACTTCTGTTTCTGAGTGTCGTTGAGTACGCCTTTGATCTTTTCGTGGGTGTCTTGCCGGATGTCCATCATCTTCTGGTGACGGTCCTGTCGCGACATGGTTTTGTCCATCCGTAGCTGCTCCATCTGCTGGTCCTGCGATTCAAGCATGGGCTTGATCTGGGCCTGCTGATCGGCAGAAAGATTGAGCTTCTTTGTCATCTTCTTAAGCTGCTGATCGGCGTTCATGCCGCGATGGTGCATACCCTGCTGGTGCATGTCCTGCATGTTGTCGTTGGTTTGGGCGGGAGTTGTTGTGGTCCCCTCCTGGGCAAAAGCTGCGCCACCCGCCAATCCCAATGTGAGAAGGCCGGTCAGCGCGACGGTACAGATTTTGCTACGCATAAGGTATTTCCTCCAACTTCGTGAAAGAATCCGGCGCGCCTACTCGCGTGCGCGCGAGTCTCCACAAGCTATGACGAGGAATGTTGACGGAAAGGCTATATGGAGGCGGGAAAATTCGCACCGAGGGCAGGGACCTGAGACGAGCCTACTTCGCCTCCGGCTTGGGTGGCATATCGACCAGATTGCTTCTTAGGCCGCACCGCAGCAGGTTGGGCACGCTCTGGCCCTGCGGCGGAAGCCAGGCATAGGCAAACACAGCCTTGTAGTCGCGCTCGCCCGGGTAATTGCAGTGCGCGCACCGGGGCTGGTAGTCCAGCACGGGATTGTCGCGCTCGGCGGCGGCCCACTCGTACTTTCCGTGGGCCGGAACCGTAAGGTATTGAGGATCGGCCCCGTTGTCGTCAACTCTGAAGGCGAAAACCGGGCCGCGCTCCTGGATCGCGTTCACCAGGCTCCCGCCCGATCCGCTGGAGGCCCGCCACAACCACTTGCGGCCAACTCGCGCATACCAATGCGCGCTTGAGGGGACGGGCTCGGCAAGGCGAATGGGGGCAGCCGTGTGGTTCTCAATGCGGAAAAGAAAACCGGGGCCGCCGCCGGGGTGCGTCTGGGCCAGATAGCGGGCTGTGAAAACGATGCTGCGGGAGCAGAGCGGAACCACCGGCCCGGGATAATGGTCAGCCGCGTCAACGGCGGAGAAGCACAACGGCAACAGGACGGAGAGCAGGGCGGCGGTTCGCAGGGCGGAGGACATGACCCTAGCTTAACGTCGCGTGGGGTGCGCAGGCCTAATGTCGCTGAGAGTTTTGGCGAAGGACCAGAGATTGTTCCATGCCATTCGGGTCCTTGATGTGCTCCTCGGTCATGAAGAGGCGGAACTGCGGGGTCTTGCGGAGCGCGGCGAAGCTCTTGTCTTTCATCAGCTTGTCGCTGTCGTCGAAGCCTTGAATGTAGGCGAGGCGCAGGTAATGGATGGCGTGCTTGAACATACCCGACTGCGCATAAAGCCGGGCCAGAGCATAGTTCAACTGTATCTGCTCGTCGCGGGGGCCCAGCTCGGCCACCTTCTCCAGAGGATTGCCGATGAAGACCTCCGGATCAATCGAGAAAGCCTTACGATACGCCTTGATGCCGCGCTTGTAGTCATGGTCGGAGAAGTAGGCCGTCCCCAGATTGCTGTAGAACGTGGCGACATTGGGCTTCATCTTAATGGCTTTTTTGTAATACTTCTCGGCCTTGTGGTAGTTGTGCTCGCCGTAATACACCGTGCCCAGATTGTTGAGCGCTTCGGGGTATTTCGGCTTCAGTTGCAGGGCCTTTTCGTATTGCAGCTTCGCCATGTCGAGCGCGTACATATGCTGGTAGGCCATGCCCAGCTTGTTCCACACCGAGGCGGAGTCGCGGGGCGCGCGCTGGTAGGCCTCAATCGCCGCCAGGTAGCGCTGGTGGACCATCATGAGGTCGCCCATGGTTTCCGGCGGGATGGACTCAAGGTCAACCGGCGGAGGCGGATCAACCGCGACGGCCTGCGGAGGCGTATAGTTCTGCTGGCCTGATCCAAACGGAGCGGCGAATGGAACCGGAGGAGCTTCGGCGTGTGGGATGGGGCCTTCCGCCCGCGCGTGGGGCACACCAATCAGCAGGCACAGCGAGCAGAGCGGAAGCATGAACAGGCTGCGCGGAACGGTCGCCGGAAATCCGTGAAACGTTCGCATATCGACCGCCCTCGAAAAAGGCTCCGAAACCGGGCGGGACGTCCTTGGCTAGTATCATGCTCCTGTTTCGAGAAAAAGGCGAGTAGCAGATTCGTGGCTGGCCGCGGCAGGTTGGAAGTCACTCAAGGTACAGGCCCAAAGAAGTTCAATTCAAACGATTGAACTGATTAGTTCTCTAATTGGGAAATCCGGCTATGATGATGAAGATTGTCGCCCGAAAATGGAGGATTCCGCGCTCATGAATCGCTGCGTTGTTCCATGTCTACTTGCCTCTGCAATGTTCGCGCCTCTGCTGGGCGCGGCCACCGTGACTCCTCTGCATGAAGGCTGGCGGTTGCAGTCCGCGTGCAAGGTGAGCGCCGCCGGGGGCGCGATTTCCGGCGCGGGGTTTTCGACCGAGGGTTGGATTAAGGCGACGGTGCCGAGCACGGTGCTGGCGGCGCAGGTGGCCGACGGAATTTTTCCCGATCCGTATTTCGGCGATAACCTGCGGAAAATTCCGGGCACCTCGTATCCGGTCGGGGAAAATTTTGCGAACCTGCCCATGGCCGCCGATAGTCCCTACCGGTGCGGCTGGTGGTATCGCGATGAGTTCACGCCCGCAGTTGCGAAGGGCGGTCACTATTGGCTGCATTTTGGCGGCATCAACTACCGGGCGGAGATCTGGCTGAACGGGCATAAGATTGCCGACCCGTCGCAGATTGCGGGCGCCTATCGCAAGTACGATCTGGACGTGACGGGTGTGCTGCGTCCCGGCAAGCCGAACGTGCTGGCAGTGGAGGCGTTCGCGCCCACGGAAAAAGACCTGGGCATCAACTGGGTGGACTGGAACCCCGCTCCGCCGGACAAGGACATGGGGCTTTGGGGAGAGGTAAACCTGGTGGCAACCGGCCCGGTGGCGCTGCGCTTTCCCACCGCGACGACGCATTTCGCGGACGGGAACCTGAGCATCGCGGAGCTGACCATTTATGCCGAGGTGCAGAACGCGACGGACCACGAGGTACAGGGGACCGTTTCCGGCTCGGCTGCGGGAGCGAACTTTGAACAGGCCGTGCAACTGGCTCCGCACGAAGAGCGAACCGTGGTGTTCAGCCCTGACAAGTTCCCGCAGCTCGCGATTCACGACCCGAAGCTGTGGTGGCCGAATCAGATGGGCGATCCGCATCTGGAAAAGCTGACGATGAGCTTTCGCGTCAATGGGCAGGTGTCCGATGAGCAGAGCGTCAACTTTGGTATTCGCGAAATCACGTCGGAGCTGACGGCTCAGGGCGCGCGCCTGTTCCGCGTAAATGGCAAGCCAATCCTGATTCGAGGTGGAGGCTGGTCGCAGGACATGCTGCTGCGGACCAATCCGAAGCGGCTGCGGGAGCAATTCACGCTGGTGCGCGGACTCAACCTGAACGCGCTGCGGCTGGAAGGCAAGCTGGAGACCAAGGACTTTTTCGACCTGGCCGACAAGAACGGAATTCTGGTGATGGCGGGCTGGTGCTGCTGCGACCACTGGGAACATTGGCACGACTGGACGCCGGAAGACCTGACCATTGCCACGGCGTCGCTGCGCTCGCAGATGCTGCGCCTGCGGCATCATCCCAGCCTGCTGGTGTGGCTGAACGGCAGCGACAATCCTCCTCCGGCGAATGTGGAGAGCGCGTACCTGAAGGTGGAGGCGCAGACGAAATGGCCGAATCCCATTCTTTCGTCGGCCACGGCGAGGCCCACGACTGTGACGGGCGAAAGCGGCGTGAAGATGACCGGGCCTTACGACTACGTGGAGCCGAGCTACTGGTACGTGAACCAGCACAACGGCGGCGACTTCAGCTTCAACACCGAGACCAGCCCCGGCCCGGCGATTCCTTCGCTGGCCAGCCGGAAGAAATTTCTGCCCGATCCTGAGGCGTGGCCTCCTTCGCCCACATGGCAACTGCATTACGGCGGCGGAGGGTTCAAAAACCTGACCGTTCTGGACAGCGCCATGGCCGCGATCTATGCCAAGCCCGCGACGGTTGACGATTACCAGCGCATGGCATCGACCATGGAGTACGACTCGGAGCGCGCCATGTTCGAGTCCTATAGCTCGAATAAATTCGTCTCGACCGGTGTGATTCAGTGGATGCTGAACAACGCCTGGCCTTCGATGATCTGGCACCTTTACGACTACTATCTGGACACGGGCGCGGGCTACTACGCGGTGAAGAAAGCGTGCGAGCCGATCCACATCCAGTATGCGTATGACAGCAGTTCGGTCGAGGTGGTGAACAGCACGTACCACCCCGTTGCCGGGCTGCGCGCCAGCATCGAGGTGCATGGCATCAAGTGGAACCAGCTCTATTCCGCATCGGCGGACGTGAATCTGGCGGCGAACAGTTCGCAGCGCGTCTTCAAGCTGCCCGCGAGCCTCTACAACGGCATGGAGAGGATTTTCCTGATCGACCTGAAGCTTACGGATTCGGCGGGAAATGTCGTGAGCCGGAACTTCTACTGGACGCCGTACACCCTCACCACCTTCGACTGGAACGCGACGACCTATACCCACACTCCGGCGGAGCGCTACTCGGACCTGAGAGAGATGACGCAACTGCCCGCGGCCACAGTATCGGCGCAGGCCGAAACAGTCGGCACGCCGCAGGGGCGCGAGATTCGGCTGCACTTGAAGAACACCTCCAGCGCGCTGGCGTTTCAGGTGCGGGCGCTGGTGCGGACGCCATCAGGGGATTTGATCGCTCCGGTAATCTGGTCGGACGACTGGATTGAACTCACGCCCGGCGAATTCAGAACCCTGACCGCCGTGCTGCCGGAAGATGCGCCAGCCAACGCGGTTGTGAATCTGGCCGGATGGAACATTGAA
>DASTXK010000057.1:0-5627 GCA_035765555.1 Acidobacteriaceae bacterium | reverse complement strand
CGGACGCGTGGATGCGATGGGGTCAAATGCGCGGCTGGGGAATTCGCAGTACCTGGTAGCGGAGGCCGATGAGAGCGACCGGTCGTTTTTGAAGCTGTCGCCGGTGTTGGGGGTGGTAACGAATCTCGACCGCGAGCATATGGATTGTTATGCAGATATGGCCGATGTCGAGGGTGCGTTTGTCGAGTTCATGGACCGGGTGCCGTTTTATGGGGCGTGCGTGGCGTGCTGCGATAATCCGCTGCTGGCCGGGATTTTGCCGAATGTGCGGCGGAGGGTGTTTACCTATGGCACGAGCGCGCGAGCGGATTTTGTTCTGCGGATGCTTCCGGCGGCGGATGGCGTGCGGTCGAGGTTTGAAGTGGCGTTTGACGGCGAGGTGCTGGGGCCGTTTGAACTTCATGTTCCGGGGCAACACAACGTGTTGAACGCGACGGCGGCGGTGGCGATTGCGACGCGGCTGGAGATGAAGCCCAAGGCGATTGCGGCGGGGCTGAGTCATTTTCGCGGAGTGGACCGGCGGTTTGAGGTAAAGGGCTGCGTGCGCGGCGTGACGGTGGTGGACGATTATGGGCACCATCCCACGGAGATTCGCGCGACGCTGCGGGCGGCGAAGGATTGCGGATATCGGAAGATCCATATGATTTTCCAGCCGCATCGCTACACGCGGACGCGGGACCTGATGGGTGAGTTTGCGGCTTCGTTTGGAGACGCGAGCACAGTCGAGGTCCTGGATATTTATCCCGCGAGCGAGGAACCGATTGAGGGCGTGACGGCGGAGGCTCTGGTGAAAGCGATGGAAGCCGGTGGCGCTTCAGAGTTGGTGGAATACGCGACTTCAACCGAAGAAGCAGTGGAGCGCGTGGCGCGGCGGGCGGAAGAAGGAGACGTGATTCTGACGCAGGGCGCGGGCAGCGTCTCGGGGATTGCTCCGAGGGTGCTGGAGAAGCTGAAAAGCTAAAAGCCGGTCAGCGGAGAAGCGGGTCAGCGGAGAAGCGGGTCAGCGAAAAGATCGATTACGCGGCCTTGTGGAACGGCAGGACTTTTGGTCGGCGTTTGCGGCTTGCGTGCCAGAGATCGTAATCCATTTGCAGCCCGGACCAGAATGCGGGATGAGTTCCGAGGGCATCGGAGAGGCGCAGAGACATATCGGCCGAGATTCCTGCCCGTCCGTTCAGGACGCGCGACAGGGTAGTGCGCGAGACTTTGAGGCGCGCGGCGGCATCGGCAACTTCCATATCACCCAGGTATTCCCGCAATACTTTTCCGGGATGTGGCGGGTTGTGCATGAGAGCCATAGTCATCTCCTCCTAGTGATAGTCGCAATAATCCACGAGAACAGCATCCTCGTCTTCAAATGCGAATATCAAACGCCAATTGCCATTCACTTTGATCGACCAATGTCCAAGCAATTCTCCATGGAGAGGGTGCAGGTTCCATCCGGAGGCATCCATATCCTTCGCGGATTTGGCGCGGTTCAGTGCGAACAACTGGATCCCAAGCTTATCGGCATGTTTCGGCTGGATGCCGGCCTTGCTTCCGGAGTGGAAGAATTTTTCCAAACCGGCGTGCCGAAAGCTCCGGATCATGCGTTAAGCGTAGCGGCTCACGCCTCACAAGTCAATACTCCACTGAATCTAAAAACAGCCCTCGTGCTGGGGCGGTGGGTCCGGCGGCGGCGCGGGATTTTTGTTGCAGGATGTTTGTGATATCTTCGGGCGCGATTTGGCCGCGGCCCGCGTCGAGGAAGGTTCCGACTAAATTGCGGACCATGTGATGAAGGAATCCATTGCCGCGGACCCGGTAAATCAGCAGGTCGTCTTGCTCGGCCCATTCGGATGAAAAAATCGTGCGGATGTTGTTGGGCGGGGCATCGGGTTCCGACTGGCGAGCGGTGAGGTCGGGATCGGTGGCGGCGAAGGAGGTGAAGTCGTGCTGGCCGAGAACGAAAGCTGCCGCGCGGCGCATCTGTTCCACGTCGAGCGGCCAGTGGAGGGCGTAGACGTAGCGGGCGGTCCAGGGCGGGCAGATTTCTCCGCGATAGATGCGGTACTCGTAGGTTTTGGCGCGGACGCTGTGGCGGGCGTGGAAATCGGGTGGGGCGTGTTCGGCTGCGAGCACGCGGATGGCGGCGGGAAGCGTCCGGTTCAAGGCGCGGTGGAGATTTTCCGGCGGGATGGGCGCGGCGAGTTCGCAGGAGGCGACCTGGGCGCGGGCGTGGACCCCGGCGTCGGTGCGTCCGCTGCCCTGGGGCAGGACGCGCTCCCCGGTGATGCGCTCGATGGCGTCGGCCAGCTCGCCCTGAATGGTGAGGTGGCCGGGCTGGACCTGCCAGCCGTGGAAATCGGTTCCGTCATAGGCGAGGGTGAGCTTCCAATTCATGCGCTTGAAGGAATCTTCTCAAAAATTCCTGTGAAGTTTCTGGGTCTTTTGGCGGCCCTGAAACATCAGATTGCCTACGATATACTCAAGCTTTCTTGCCATTGCAGTTTTTTGACGGAACGAAGCTGGAGCAAATCGCGTATTAGCTCAGGGCTAAAGTACTCAACTTTTGCGGCACGGCTGAAACAGTTTTGGTGAAAGCAGATTGGATTAGAAACCATTCCCCTCAGGGGCTAAAGCCCCAAATTTTTTGAATGACTTAACGGACGGGCTGAAGCCCGTCCCCTTCAAAACCTGAGTATTCAGCAAGCTGTAAAAACAAAACCTTTGTTGGGCCAGTTAGGGAACTGCTGTCGGACGAATCGAAAGACACCCAGGAACACAGTTGAACACAAGCGCGATGAATCCGCGCTATGACTTGCGGAGAGGTTGCATGGATATGGTTGAGGAGCGCCGCGTGGCGCGAAGTGGAAATCCCTCGGATGGTTCAGGTCTGTTCCAGAAATTGAAAGCCGCGGCAGCGATAAGCTGCGTTCTGGTGGGGACCATGCCCAGTTATGGGCTGCAAGCCGCGCCGCCGACGGCATCGGGCAGCGCGCCGCAAACGCAGGCCAACCCGGCGGGGCAGCCAAACACGAAGGGGCTTCCTCAGGAGCCCGCTCCGAACTTTACCCAGCCGCTCTATATGCGGCCAGGCAACCACGACTTCAGCAAGCCGAGGAATTACTGGCCGAATCCTTTTGCGCCGTATTCGGCGATCAGCGCGCCGGAGGCGAGTTTTCTGAATTCGCCCAAGCTGGATGCGCTGCTGCGGGACGGCAAGATCTACCTGAGCCTGAGCGATGCGATTGTTCTGGCGCTCGAAAACAACTACGACATTGCGATCCAGCGCTACAACCTGAACATTGCCGATACGGATATTCTGCGCGCCAAGGCGGGCAGCACGCTGTTTGGCGTGCCGAGCGGCCTGGTGACTGGAACGCTGGGCGGAGCGGGAACGACGGTGGCCGGCGGCGGAGGTCCGGGCGGGACCAGCGTGGCCTCCGGCGGCGCGGGCGCGGGCGCAAGCGGTCTGACGCTTTCGACAAACGGCGCAGGACCGCTGCCGGAGAACCTGGACCCGGTTCTGGCGGGACAGATCCAGCTACAGAGGGCGACGACAGCGGAACAGAATATCCTGTTTTATCCGAGCGGATCGCTGACCCAGAATTCGAACACCTACGATTTCACTTATAACCAGGGCTTCCTTACGGGGACCGCGCTTCAGGTTGGCTTCAACAACAACTACACAACGTCGAACAGCTTTTTTAATTCCTACAGCCCGTCGTATACGACGGGGTTTACCGCGACGTTGACGCAGCACGTTCTGAAGGGCTTTGGATGGGGCATCAACGGGCGCTTTATTGTGCAGGCGAAGAATGACCGGCGCATCGCGGACTCGGCCTTTCGCCAGCAACTGCTCTACACCATCAACCAGGTAGAGAACATCTACTGGGGGCTGGTGAGCGCGTATGACGACTTGCAGGCCAAGGAACGCGCCGTGGCGCAGTCCACGCAATTGCTGAAGGACAACGAGAAGCAGTTGCAGATTGGCACGCTGGCTCCGCTGGATGTGGTGAGCGCGAGGAGCGGGCTGGAGACGGACAAGCAGGCGCTGATCGCTTCGCAGAGCAACCTTGAGTATCAGCAGTTGCTGATGAAGCAGGCGATTTCGCGCAGCCTGAATGATCCCGCGATTGCGACGGCGCCGGTGATTCCGACGGACCGGGTGAGCCTGGCGGAGACACCGGAAGAGCACGAGTCGATTGATGAACTGGTGCGGCAGGCGGATGCCAACAGCCCAACAATCGAGCAGGCAACCATTACCCTGAAGAACGACCAAATCACTCTGAAGGGTGTGAAGAACGGATTGCTGCCGACGCTCGATGTGACGGCGTTCTATGGCGCGACGGGGCTGGGCGGCATGCAGAGCCCGACCTGCGCGGATTTTCAAACTGGCGGACCGTGCAAGCCGAACCAATATCCGCCGATAACCTATGGCACCGCGTTCTCGAACCTGTTCAACAGCAGCAGCCCGAACAAGGGAATTGGCTTTAACCTCAGCATTCCCATTCGCAACCGCACGGCGCAGGCCGAGCAGGCGCGGTCGGTGCTGGAGTATCGCCAGGCGCAGATGCGCTTGCAGCAACTCTATGTGCAGACGCGGATGCAGGTGATCAACGCGCAGTACGCGCTGACGAACGACCGCGCGGCGGTGCAGTCGGCCACGGCCACCCGCGACTATGACCAGCAGAGTTTGAAGTCGGAGGTGACGAAGCTGCGGCTGGGCGCTTCGACAACGGCGAACGTGCTGGCGCAGGAGCGGTCTTTGGCGATCTCGGAGAGCACGCTGATTTCCGCGCGGGCGAAGTACGCGATTGACCGCGCCGCGCTGGGGCAGATTTTGGCCAGCACGCTGGACCGGTACAACATTTCCATTGTGGACGCGGTCAGCGGGAAGGTGACGACGGAGCCGACGATTCCGGGCATTGAGCCGGCAAAGCAGGAGCCGGAGGTCACGGTGCCGAACCAGCAGCAGAACCTACAAAAGCAGGAGCAGCAGAAGAAGCCGACTGCGCCGCCGAAGCAGTAGTTGGTTTAAGCAAGGAAGCCCCGGTGCAAAAGCCGGGGCTTTTTTCTGGCCGCTCAACCTGATAGAATCGGTTGAATCCACCTATTGGAGTAGCGATGCAGGCGATCCTTGCGCTCGAAGACGGGCGCATCTTCCGGGGTGAGGGCCACGGCGCAAAAGGCGAGTGTTATGGCGAAGTCGTTTTCAATACATCTCTAACCGGCTATCAGGAAATTTTCACCGACCCGTCTTACGCGGGGCAGATCGTCGTTCTTACCAATCCTCAAATCGGCAATTACGGGACCAACGCCGCCGATAATGAAGCCAATAAACCCTACATAGAAGGCCTGGTGACGCGGGAGTTTTCCCCCGTGTCGTCAAACTGGCGGTCGCAGCAGGTGGCGGACGAGTATCTGGAGCGGTTTCAGGTCCCGGTGATTTCGGACATCGACACGCGCGCGCTGGTGCGGCATCTGCGGACCAAAGGCTCGCTGCGCGGAGTGATTTCGTCAATTGAAACGAACGCCGATGCGCTGGTGGAGAAGGCGCGCGGGATTCGCATCATGAACGGGACAGACCTGGCGAAGGTTGTTTCCACCAAGGCGCGTTACGAGTGGGAGTCTGACGGGCCGGA
>DASTXK010000056.1:0-2422 GCA_035765555.1 Acidobacteriaceae bacterium | reverse complement strand
CTCGCCGTTGATCGATAACTCGATGTCCAGTGTGTGCGGGTCTTCAATTTCATCGGTCGTCACAATCGACGGCCCAATTGGCGCGAACGTATCGAAGCTCTTGCCGAGCGTCCACTGCGAGGTCGCAAGCTGCACATCGCGCGCGCTCACATCATTCAAAATCGTGTAACCCAGAACGTGCTGCTTCCAGTCTTCGCGCCTGATATTTTTGCCGCCGCGCCCAATCACTGCCGCCAACTCCGCCTCGTAGTCGGGTTGCGTTGAGGTCTGCGGCAATACAATTTCCGCATCCGGCCCGGTCACGGCGTTCGGCAGCTTCAGAAAAATCGTCGGCACCTCGGGAATTGCCATGTTGGACTCAATCGCGTGATCACGATAGTTCAATCCAACGCACAGAATTTTTCCGGGCCGCAGGACCGGAGCCATGAGCCGCACGTCTTCCAGACGGACTTGCTCCGCATTGGCCTGTGCCGCCAACGCTCGCGCCGCTTCCAGCGCCTTCGCGCCGCCAGCAAAAAACTCCGCGTCGCTGCTGTATCCCGCGCTCGCAAGCGAGCGGACAAACCCGTTCCGCTCCACTCCAAATTCAATCCGGTTTTCCCTCCGGAAGTTCACCAGCCGCATTCCCGCAGTCCTCTTTCCGCCGTTTCGGCGCTCTCCAGGTTAATTGATGATTTGCAAATCGTGGAACTCGCATTTTACTTTATGCAACAGCAGGCGAATTAGCAAGGCATCTGCCGCGCCCGGACGGGCGCGGACAAGGCGGGATGAAAAACAAATGTCTGTATCGGAAACCGGCGCCGCGGCCAGCGGCAAACGCACCCCATCGTCAGAAAAATCCTTTCTGCCGACTGGGCAGTTATTCCCGTTCTTCCTTGTCACCGGATTGTTCTTTTTGTGGGCGGTGCCCAACAACCTGAACGACATCCTCATCCGCCAGTTCATGACATCCTTCGCGCTTTCGCGGCTTCAGGCGGGGCTCGTGCAGTCCGCTTTTTATCTCGGCTACTTTCTGCTCGCCATCCCTGCCGCCATGCTCATGCGCCGTTCCGGATACAAAGCTGGTTTTCTGACCGGGCTGGCGCTGTTTGGAACAGGAGCGATCCTCTTCTGGCCCGCGGCCATTGTGGACCGATATTCCTTCTTTCTCTTCGCGCTCTTTATCGTGGCTGCGGGCCTCTCATTTCTTGAGACCGCCGCCAACCCGTTCATCGCGCAATTCGGCCCACCGGAAACCTCCGAGCGCCGCCTGAACTTCTCGCAGGCATTCAACCCGCTCGGCTCCATTGCGGGGGTCCTTCTCGGCACCGTATTCATCTTTTCCGGAGTCGAGCTCACCGCGCAGCAGATCGCGCATCTGAAGGTCCTCGGACAATACAGCGCCTACCTCCACTCGGAAACCATGCGCGTCGTCCATCCCTACGTCATCCTTGGAATCATCGTGTGGGCTTGGGCGATTGTCATCGCTTTTACTCGCTTTCCCGTGCTTGCCGGTGAAAGCGAAGGCGAAAAGCACGCGGGCCACGCGTATCCTTCGCCCGCCCTGCTGCGCCACCCCAACCTGTTGTTCGCCGTCATCGCCCAGTTCCTCTACGTAGGAGCGCAGGTTGGCACATGGAGCTACTTCATCCCCTACGTCCAGCAGTACGCGCATCTGCCGGAAAAGACCGCCGGATACCTGCTCACCGGCACCCTCGCCGCCTTCGCCGTTGGACGATTCGTCTCCGCGTGGCTCATGCGCTTCATCTCGCCCGGCTGGCTGATGGGTCTCTACAGCCTGTGCAACGTGGCGCTCGTGGCCATCGGTGTTCTCGCTCCCGGCTGGATCGGACTCTGGGCCATCTTCCTCACCAGCTTTTTCATGTCCGTGATGTACCCCACCATCTTCGTGTTCGGCATCAAGGACCTCGGCCCCAATGCCAAGCTGGGCGCATCGCTGATTGTGATGGCGATTGTAGGCGGGGCTGCTCTCACTCTGATAATGGGCTGGATTGGCGACGCGACCGGCAGCGGAGCTATCGCCTACCTTGTTCCGCTTGCCGCATACGTTTTTGTGGCCTGGTTCAGCTTCCGGCAGCCAGCGTGACTTTGTTGTGGCGGCAGGGACCAGTGAAACCCTCGCCGCCTTCCATCACTCCGCGCTTCTGTGTGGGAAGCGTGAATGCTTAGCTGCACCCGCTCGTGCTGCCGCAGCTCATGCAGCGGTAGCAGCTTCCGTTCCGCACCATGATCGCTCCGCAGGTGTGGCAGCTTGGCGCGTCGCCCATGTCGTACATCTCCTTCATGGCATCGGCTGCGTGAAACACTCCGCGGTCTTGCAAATGCAGTTCGCCTTCGCCCGCGCCCGCCAGGTCGGAAACAATCCCGCCCTGCGGCGCAGCCGTCGCTCCCATTCCGCGCGTCGAGGCGTGCTGCTCCGGCG
>DASTXK010000055.1:0-19207 GCA_035765555.1 Acidobacteriaceae bacterium | reverse complement strand
TGGTGAAGAAGGCGATGTGCTGCTCCTGGCCGTCTTCATAAACCTTGAACTGGCGCCAGGTCAGTCCGGGGACCAGTTGATGGTGCTTGTCCCGCACCGTGACTGGCACATCGATGAAATTGACGTTCTGGACGATTGTGAACTGGGACGCCTCTTCGTAGGTCTTGGGAATGTACGGCGGCTCTTTCTGGGCATTCGGCTCCTGCGCTCCGGCGGGAGGCTGGCTTTGCGGCGGCGGAGTCTGCGGCGTTTGCTCCGCTGGTTGCGGCGCGGTCCCGGCCCCCGGCTTCACTTGGTCCGCAAGGTTGCCTAATCCGGCGGGCGCGGGCGCGTCGGGAACGTTCTGGACTGCGGCGGTCTGCTGCTGCGGTTGCTGCTGCGGCGCTGCTCCAAACAGAAAGAAAGAAACGGCCAATGCCAGGGCGCCTTGCGTCACCAGAGGTCCTCCAACTACATACAGGCCGCAATCGGCCTTGTTCCAGACTATCAGAGGACTTGCGACTCCGGAACTTGCCACTCCGGGCTGACATTTGGCCTCGGAAAGCCGTCTAATAGGGTTGATGGCGAAGCTTCGTTTTCATCTTGTGTTCTGGACAGCGGTGGCGGCGGCGCTGCTGCTGAGCGCGGGTTTTGCCTGCGCGCAGACCACGCCCTCGGCGGACGCTCCGCCAGTCGCCGAGTTTCCCAACACCCCACAGCAGGACCAGAAGCCGGAAGCCACCTTTAAAGTCAACTCGACTTTGGTCAGCCTGTTCTTCACCGCGCGCGACCGGCACAACGGACTTATCCCCACACTGAGCCGCAGCGACTGCACCGTTTCCGAAGACAAGCAGCCGCAGACCATCAAGGACTTTAAGGCGGAAACCGATCTGCCGCTGACGCTGGGCATCCTGCTCGATACCAGTGGAAGCCAGCAGAATGTTCTGCCGCTGGAGCAGCAGGCGGGCAGCCGCTTCCTGCATCAGATTCTGCGCCCGAAAGACGAGGCGTTTGTCGTCACGTTCGATGTGAATGTGGATCTTGCGCAGGACTTCACCAACAGCGTGGACGCTTTAACGCGCGCGCTCGACAAGGCGGAGATCAACACCGCTGGCGGCAACGGAGCGGGAGGCATTCCCGGCATCGGGCAGGGACCTTTTCCGACAAATGGCGATCCCAAGGGCACGCTGCTCTATGACGCCGTGGCCGAGGCCTCCAAGGACAAGCTCAGCACGGAGACGGGTCGCAAGGCGCTGATCCTGCTGACGGACGGCGAGGACATGGGTTCCATTACCAAGCCCGACCAGGCGATTGAGGCCGCGCAAAAGGCCAACGCCATCGTTTACGTCATCCTGATCGCCGACCGGCCCTTTTATTACGGAAGCTACACCTTCGGCTACACCGGCGACTCGCAGATGAAGAAGCTGGCCGAGGCGACGGGCGGTCGCGTCATCAACGTGGGCAACAGCGGCAGAAAGCTCCAGGACGCCTTCGATGAAATTCAGCGCGACCTGCGCACGCAGTATCTGGTCAGCTATGTCCCCACGGACAAGAACCTCGACGGCAGCTTCCGCAAGGTGGACATCCAGTGCAAGGGCGACGGCCTGAAGATCCAGGCCCGCAAGGGATACTACGCCATCGGCAACATGCAGTGACCGGGCATACGCCGCTCTTCTAAAGACAGAATTAATTTAGTCGCTTAACTATTGCGCTTGAGCGGGACATTATGCTCGAATGCAGAAATGCGACGTCGTGAATTTCTTCAGCTTTCTGTGCTCGCTTCTGGAGCGTCGTTTTGCAAGGCATACGGGTTTGAGACATCTCCGGCCACCTCTCTCCGGCTTACGATTGATCCCCACAACACCGGCTACACCATTGCGCCGGACTTCACCGGCCTGAGCTACGAAACCCAGCAGCTTGGCGATCCAACCTTCTTTGCGCCGGACAATACCGAGCTGGTGGCCTTTGTCCGCCGGCTGGGCAAGCATGGCATCCTGCGCATCGGCGGAAACAGCAGCGAATACAGCTTCTGGACCCCGCATCCCACGGCGGCTGACCTCGCCGCGGCATCCGAGCCGGTGAACCCGAGCACCGGCAAACACCCTGACGCGGTGCGGAAGATCACGCCGAAGTCCATCGACAACCTGCGCGGCTTCATCGACGCAACAGGATGGAAGCTGATCTATGGGCTGAATCTGGGCAAGGGCACACCGGAAGCATCAGCCGATGAAGCCGCGTATGTCGCGAAAACGCTTGGTTCGAAGCTGGTGGCCTTCCAGTTGGGCAATGAGCCGAATCTGTTTGTGCTGGCCAACCTTCGCCAGAAGGGCTACAGCTTTGCGGATTACGCCGTGGAGTGGAAGAAGTTTCACAAGGCGGTTGTCGCGCGCGTTCCCAACGCGAAGTTCGCCGGATCGGACACGTCCTACGCCAAGCCGTGGATGCAGGGCTTTGCGGACGAGTTCAAGGACGAGATCATTCTGCTGACACAGCATTACTACGCGCTTGGGCCGCCGACCGATCCGCGCATGACGATTGAGCGGCTGCTGACGCCGAGGCCAAAATTCGTGAAGGCGCTTGAGGCCATGGAGCAATTGCGGAAGGACAGCGGCCTGCCTTACCGGATGTCCGAGACCAACTCATGCTATTCGGCGGGCAAACAGGGCGTCAGCAATACGCTGGCATCGGCTTTCTGGGGCGCGGAGTTGATGTACCAGCTTGCGGCCGCGGGCAGTTCGGGTATTAACTTCCACGGCGGCGGCTACGGATGGTACACGCCAATCGCCGGCACACGTCCGAAAGGGTTTGAAGCCCGGCCAATCTATTATGGAATGCTGCTGTTCGAGCAGGCCGGTGCGGGTCAACTGGTGAAGAACACGTTGGACCAGCCGCAGCCGGAAGACACCGTCGTTGCGTACTCGCTGAAGACGGACGCGGGGCTGAAGACCATAGTCCTCAACAAGGACGGGAACAAGCCGCTGCGGCTATCGATCGATCCGGGACAAAGAGTCGAGCGCGCCTCCGTACTCATGCTCACCGGGCCGAGCCTCGATGCGACCTCCGGCGTCAAGCTGGGCGGCTCGGAAGTCCACAATCATGCTGACTGGAAAGCTGCGAAGCAGCCAACCATACAGGCCAAAGGCGGCAAGATTACGCTGGAGCTTCCGGCGGCGAGCGGCTGTCTGGTGACTTACAGCTAATGTAGCGTGCTACGCTGGGTCGGCATTGCCGGCCCGGGTGTGCGCGGCGATTTCGTGCGCGACACTGGCTTCGTTTCCGGCGAACATTTCGCGGAGTCGGTCCGCGACCTGCATGTGCCACTGGCTGCGCCGCGAAACCGGAATTTCACCGTAGATAGCCTTGCGGTAGAGGTCGTGGGCAAAAACGTAAAAGTTGGAGCGGGTGCCGTCGGGCAACTCATCGTCTCCGGCGACGGCCAGCAGGCGGACGCGGCGGGCCAGCGACGCGTAGGCCTCTTCCACATCGGCTAGCTTACGGCGCAACGCGGCTGCGCAGGCCCACGCTGGGAAGATGGTGCCGGAAATACTGCCGGCTTCAAGCAGGCGGCGGTCGTCCTCATTCAGACCGTCCAGCCGCAGCCGGATCACGGTGGCCAGCCCGGGGGGAACTCCAATTTCAATGCTCTCGATGGGCTGGCTGACCGATACTTCGCCGTGATCGCTGCTCACGATGCGCTGCGAGAGCAGGTAGTCGACAATCGCCGCCATGTACAGCGGGTTGCCGGACGAGTGTTGATGAACGAGGCTGGTCAGCGCGGCGGGGATGCTTCCGGCCTTGAACTCGCGGCGCAGATATTCGGCTATAGCCTCGCGGTCGAGCGGCCCAAGATGCAGTTCTTCGCCGCGGCGCCCAGTGGCAAGGCCCTTCTGAAGCAGACGGAGCGAATGACCCGCTTCCAGATCATCGGAGCCGAAGCTGACCAGCAGCATCAGTTTGGCCGGGGCGCGGCGGCGCGCCAGCGCGGCGATCAGGTCCAGGGTGGAGTCGTCCGCCCAATGAATATCCTCGAAGACGAGCAGCAACGGCGCGTTCTGGCTGAGCGACTCGAGTGCCTCGCAGATTTGGCCGACCGACGGGTCCGGCGCGGAACCGGGAGCGAACCATGAGGGTGCGGCGGGCGCAAGCAGCGTCCGGGCTTTTTCGTCCCCGGTCGAGAAAAGGCCGTTCAGCGCTTCCCGGACCGGGTAAAACTTTTCCTTGCCCGCAAAGCCCTCAATGGACTGACCGCGGGCGACGCGGACCGACGCGTTCTTGCGACGGATGCAATGACAAAATTCGTCGATCAGGGCGGTCTTTCCGATGCCCGGTTCTCCTGTTAAGAAGAGTGTTGGGCGTTCGGAGCGCTGGGCGGCGGCAAAGCGGTCACAGAGCAGGGTGAGTTCCGACGCGCGCCCCACAATCGAGTGGTGATCGATGCCGCTTCCGGCGCCGTCCGCCTCTGGCGCAAGGAATCGGTATCCGCGCTTGGGGACCGTCTCGATGAATCGCGGGCAGGTGGGATCATCCTCCAGCAGCTTGCGCAGCTCGAGAACGTAGGTGCGAAGGACCTGGGGCAGGACGTAAGTATCCGGCCAAAGCGCGTCGAGCATCTCATCGTGCGTCACGAGCCGATGCGGATTCTCGACGAGATAGCGGAGCACGGCGAAGGGACGCGGCGCGAGGCTCAACCGCAGGTCTCCGCGCCAGACACACTGGTTGGCGGCATCCAGACGAAATTCGCCGAAGGAGTGCATCTGGTCCAGGAACCCTCACTCATATCTGTAGCAGATGAACTGCCATTGTGTATTGGTGGAAATCCGCGATTTTGTCGCCGTCAAAGGGCGAATGCACTGTCCAATGCCGGACAGTGATGTCCAAAAACGAACATACGAAAAAGCGGTGAGTCAGGTTCCCCGTTATGGCAAAGCGCGGGCCTTGAGGGCTGTGGACCGGAACCTGCGGGGCGTAAGCAACTGCATGGTGATGACGAAGGCCGGAATCAGAAAGACAATGGAGCCGAGGACCCACATGAAGGCCCCGGCTGCGGCCTGGTCGTCCATGGCGCTCAGGCCGAACAGGCGCGGCTCAAGGGCGTAGCTGGGATAAATGACCCGTCCGGCGAAAACCAGAAACGCGGAGACGCCGGTGTTCACGATGTCGGCGGTGACCAGGTAGGGAATCATAAGCCAGCGGTTGCCGCGATACCGGCTGGGCCACGGCTCAAGAATCGGCCACCAGAACAGAACGCTGGCGAAGAAGAAGCAGGCGTGCTCGCAGTTGTGAATATTCTCGCTGGAGAGCGCCAACTCGTAAGCGGCTGGAATGTGCCAGCCGACATAAGCAATGTTCATCAGGAACCACGCAGCCTTGGGCTTCACGAGCGCGTGGAAGAAGGATCGCAGCCAGCGGCGTCGAATCAGCGGACCAATGACCGGGCGAACAAACCAGCGCGGGAGTCCGCGCAGCATGGGTACCACTGGATTGCCGAGAACAATGAGCGGCGGCGCAATCGACATGAGCACAAAATGCTGCGCCATGTGGGCGAGAAGTAGCTGCTCACTGAAAGTGTCAAGCGGCGAGGAAACGGCGATAACGAGCGCGGCGATGCCGGAAACGAAACTGGCCCAGCGCCAGTTGGGAAAATGCCGTGGACGGGTCCTGCGAATACGCAGAAACCCCATCGTGTAGATGATGGCGACCAGCACCAGCTCCGAACACACGATGGGGGGGAATTCCCAATCCGCAAAAAAAGTGTGAAACACGACGCCTACCGCTTTCCTCCCGGCTGGGTCGGGGGCTTGATTGGCGGCTCGATTGTGGCCCCGGATCCGTGAGAGCCGATAGAGTTGGTATTCGGCGCGATCGTCTTTTCAATCGCGAGCGAGGCGTCCGATGCCGGACGCTGGTTCGGCGGATGCAGCGTCTCAAGAAATTGGACCAGCGCTGTGACCTGCGGAGGAGAAAGGTTCTTGCCGTAGGCCGGCATATTGCCGCCGCCCTGCACCACTTGCCGGATGAGTTGGTCTTCGGTGAGGCGCATGGCCACGTCGTCGAGCATGGGGCCGCGCCTGCCGCCAATATCATCCAGCGAGTGGCAGTTGCGGCATTGCATTCCCTGAAAGATGACCGCGCCCTGCCGCTGCACCGGCGTGAGGTTTTGGAGATACTTCACCGGGACAGTGTCCTGGCTCCATGCGTCCATTTTGGGGCTCCACGGAGTATGAGTGCCGAGATGGGTGAAGATGCCCCAGAGGACCGCGACAAAGACGAGAATTATGACGGCGACGGGACGCCGGTGCCAGCTCTTCTCTCCCTCTCCGGCATAGAACGGCAGCGCGATCAGAATAGCCAGAATGATCGGCGGCACAATCAACAAAACCGGAGTTTCGAGATTCGGCGGCAGATACGAGAGCACCGCGAAAATCCAGAGGAACCAGAAGTCCGGCTTGGGCGTCGTTTGGATGATGGTGGGATCGGGCTGCCCGGTGGGGCCGTTGGGGCCGAAGACAAAGGCGCAGACGGCGACGGCCAGTACGATGCAGGCGGAGAAGACAACGTCTTTCCAGAATGCGCCGGGGACGAACGGGATCCCGTCCTCGTGGGCCAGCTTGTTGTACTCCGCGATGTAGGTGTCGCGGCGCACGACCCGTCCGGGCATGGGCCATTCGTTAATGCCCAGCTTCAAAACCATCCAAACGTGGATGAGCGCGAGCAGCAGCAGAAGCCCCGGAATAATGAACACGTGCAGCGCGAAGAAGCGCGTGAGCGTGGCCCCGGCGATGATAGGCCCGCCGAGCATGAATTTGACCAGACCCTCGCCTATGAGAGGCACGCGGCCCATGATGGAGGCTCCGATGCCCAGTCCCCAGTAGGCGTCCTGATCGAAGCGCAGCACCTGGCCGGTGAAGGCCATGCCCAGCGTAAGCAGCAGCAGGATGACGCCAATGACCCAAGTCAACTCGCGCGGGAATTTATAGGAACCAAACAGGAACACCTGCGCCATGTGGATGAGCACAATGGCGACCATGAAGTTCGATCCCCAACTGTGCATGGCGCGCAGGAACCACCCGAGCGGAAGCTGATGGTTCAGGATGTTGAGGCTGTTCCACGCCTGGCTCGCCGAGGGAACGTAGACGATGGCGAGAAAGATTCCCGTCACCACCTGGAGGATCAGCAGCGTGAACGCGGCGCTGCCGAAGACATAGAACCAGCTCGCGGTGTTCTTCGGCACCGGGTGGAGGACCATTTCCTTGACCGGGGCTTCGAGTTGAAGCCGCCGCTCAAACCAGTTGTATGTGTTCTTTACCCAGCGCATGAGCCGCATCCTTTACTGCCGAACTCCGCAGGCATTTGCAGGCTGGCGCGGTTGGCGAGGGTTGGTGTTTGCCCGGCAAAAATGTGGAGTTGGTTTTTCACAATCTTGTAGTCGTACGTAAAGAGGCCGCGCTCCGGCGGGCCCGAGGCGCGGTCGCCGTTCGCATAGTAGACGCCGCCATGGCAGGGGCACATAAAAAGCTCTGACTGCGGAAACCAGCGCACCGGGCATCCCAGATGCGCGCAGTTAATGGCAAAGACCTGGAACTTCGACTGTGACACGTGCCGCACCCAGCAAGCCGTCTTGTCGGTGTCGCCGTCCCACGGACGGCTGAAAGGATTTTCGTAAGTGGCCAGGCGGGTCTCGCCAACAGGGAACTGGCTGAGCGGCCCGAGCGAGACCCACGAGTCGTAGAATTTTCTGCCTCGGATCGGCCCCACAAGATAGCGCACAATCGGCGTCGCAATGGCCAGCCCCACCAGCGCATTGAAGCCGATGCCGATCTTGAGCAGCAGCCAGCGGCGCGAGACTACGCGCGGGTCGTCCTTTGTAATTTTCTGTTCCTCATGCACGATGTCGGTCATAGCTGTCCTCTACTGCGGATGTGGATAGGGCTGGCCCGGCGTTGCAATGCGTTTTGAAGCGAGCCAGGCGACCACGTCGGTGACTTCCTGATCGGTGAGCGCGCGTCCGGGCACGTAGCCGCGCCAGTCGGGCTGCCCAATGTCGGGGCGTCCGGCGATAATCAGCGTGCGCAGCATACGGTCGCTCACCAGCGCCAGATAAGTCGGGTTGGTGATATCTTCAGAGGCCTTCTGATGGCAGCGCGCGCACGCCGTCTGGTAAACCTGCTGTCCGCGGGTCGCGTCGCCTTTCAGCGTGGTCGTGTAGGGCGGCGGGGTCTGGCCGTTCAGCGCATCGGGCTTGCTCCATTTGCTCCGCATCCCTTTCAACAGAATGTCCACTTGCTCGTCGGTCAGGAACCCTCCGGCGGATTGCGCGAAGGCGGACATCTGTGTGCCGGGCTCGCCGTTGGCGATGATGTTTTTGAGCGAGGCATCGTCCGCCCATGCCTGATAAACAGGATTGGCGAGGTCGAACGAAACTCCATGCTGGCCGTGATCGCCATGGCATCCGGCGCAGTTCTGGTTGTAAAGAGTGTTGAAGCTGGTCACGGATTCGGGACGCGGGACTTCCACGCCCGGCTTTGGCTCGCCGGGAAACCGGCTGCAACCGGCGGTGGCCAGCAGGAAAACGCAAGCTGCGAGAGCGGGATATTTCATGCCTTGTGGTCCTTTTCGTGGTCCTGATCATGCTCAAGACCAGGGGCCTCGATCCCCATTCGCAAAATAAAGGGCAGCGACTGCGGCGTTCGCTTGCGGCCCTGCCGCGAAACAACCCAGCCGGCCACCAGCCCAAACGTGACCTGTGAAATCAGGAACCATCCCCACGCAATGTTCTGGTCCAGAAACGGATTGACCGTGTTCAGGAACGCATGGATGACCCCGGTCCAGAGCACCGGGGCCAGAATGCCGCCGAGGATAATGGGATGACGCGGCAGCATGGGAAGCATGGCTCCGTAGAGCAGGCCCACCAGAATGCTGACCACCGCCTGAATGACGCACGCAATGAAAAGCCACTCCCAATGGAACTGGGCGATGTCCGCGACCGAGGGGTTGCGCCAGTTCGCGACGCCCGCGCCTCCGAGCAGGTTCACCGCCCACCAGATGCTGCCGTGGCTCAGATAGCCGTAAATCAGCGCGGGAACAATCATCGCGATACCGCCGGCGATTCCACCCTTGATGCCGGAGAGGACCGGGAAGGTCTCCAGCGGGAAGTGCTCGCGGTGGTGTTCTTCAACGGCAACCTGCTCCACATGCGGCCGTTCCGTTTCAATCGCGATTTCTTCCACCACAACGGGAACGCCCTCGTGCGCCTCGTGGGGCAGCACCTGCCGGAACCATCCCACGGCACTGCAAAGGACGAGAACCACGCCCAGCACGGTCACGCCGAGGTTGGTTACGAGCCCGAGAACGCCCAGCGTCACGCCGAAGGCCATAACGATGGGCCACGCCGTTGGCGAGGGAAGCTGGATGGTCTCAATATGAGAGGCCGATTTGTGTTCTTCGCTCATATCTCCTATCGCCCGAGAATGTAAACCACCGTGAAAACAACGACCCACACGGCGTCCACAAAATGCCAGTACAGGGCCAGAACCTGAATGCGCTCGCAATGCTCCTCGCGGACTTTGCCGAGCAGCGTGAAAATCAACACCGTGCTCAGCCCGATGATGCCGAAAAGCACGTGCGTCGCGTGCAGCCCTACCAGCGAGTAAAAGGTCGTCCCGAAAAGGTTGGTGCTGATGGTGAGGCCCTTCTCATAGATCAGCGTGTGCCACTCGAAGCCCGTGTCTATCAAAAAGATGACGCCCAGCGCCAGGGTGAGCGCCCAGAAGGCCCCGAACAGTTTGATCTTGTTGCGCTCCAGCGCGCGCTCCGCAAGCCAGATCACAAAGCTGCTGGAGAGCAGGCAAATGGTCCCGAAGACCGGAATCTCCAGTACCTGCTTCGGCGTCGGCCCATAGAGGCTTTTGCCAATGTAGAAAATGTAGGCGACGACAAAGATGGTGAAGATCGCTGACTCGCCGATGATGAGCGAGAACATGGCGACCCGTCCACGAGAGGGAAGGTGCCACTCGTCGGCCGGCGCGGCATTGGGAACAATTGTGGTCGCGCTCATTATTCGTAGCTCCAGTCGGGGTCTTCGGGGTGCTTCAGGTCCCAGAGGGGACGGCGGCTGCGTACTTCCGGCTCAACGGCGTAGTTATAGACCGGCGGCGGCGACGACGTGGACCACTCCAGCGTCCAGGCGTCCCATGGATCGTTTCCGGCTTCCTTGCCCTTGTAATAAGACCAGATCAGGTTGAAGGCGAAGATCAAAACCGCGATGCCCTGCACCGCGCCGCCGAGCGAGATGATCATGTTGAGGTGCCCCCATCCGCGGCTGGGGTCGTAGTTGTAGATGGAGCGCGGCATGCCCATCAGACCCACGAAGTGCATGGTGTCAAAGGTGACGTGGAAGCCGATGAGGAACAGCCAGAAGTGCCAATGGCCAAGCTTTTCGCTCATCATGCGTCCCGTGACCTTGGGGTACCAGTAGTAGAAGCCGCCGAAGATCGCGAAGACGATCGCGCCCACCAGCATGTAGTGGAAGTGCGCAATGACGAAGTAGGAATTGTGAAGCTGCCAGTCGAACGGCGCTATGGAAAGGATGATGCCCGTCAGTCCCGCGATGAGGAACTGAAACAGGAATGCCGTGAGAAACAGCATCGGCACCTTGAATCGGATCTTGCCGCCCCACATGGTCGCCAGCCAGTTGAAAATCTTGATGCCCGTGGGAACGCCGACCAACTCTGTTGAGAGTACAAAAAAGGTGTTGTCTACCGAAGTCATCCCAACCGTGAACATATGGTGCGCCCAGACGCCAAGGCTGATAAAGGCGATGCCCACGGAAGCGGCCACCATGGCGGGGTATCCGAAGATGGGCTTGCGCGAGAAAACGGGAATGACTTCATTGGCGATGGCGAAGGCCGGGAAGACCAGAACGTAAACTTCGGGGTGGCCGAATATCCAGAAGAAGTGCATCCACACCACAGCGGAGCCGCCGGCCTGCGTGTCGAAAAAGTGTCCGCCGAGATAGCGGTCAATCGTGAGCATCACCTGCGCGGCGGTGAGCGGCGTAATGGTGATCAGCAGCAGTCCGCTGACCACCAGCATGAGCCAGGCGAACAGGGGCATCCGGAGCAGCGTCATGCCCTTGCAGCGCATGCCGAGGACGGTGGCGATGATGTTGATGGCCCCGCCGAGCGTGCCGATGCCGGTGACGATCAGCGAAAGCGCCCAGTAATCCACGCCGTGGCCGGGCGAAAAGGCCCGGGATGTCAGCGGCGCGTAAGCCCACCATGTCACGTCGGGAGCATTGCCGACTCCATACAGGCCGCTGCCGCCGATAAAGCTGTAATACAGCATGGCGCCGCCGAAAGCCGTGAGCCAGAAGCTGAAGGCGTTGAGCCGGGGGAAGGCCATGTCGCGCGCGCCGATCTGTAGAGGAACGATGTAGTTGGCGAACCCGAACAGAAATGGCATGCCCATGAGAAACACCATGGTTGTGCCGTGCATGGTGAACAGGCGGTTATAAGTGTCCGGCGAGAGAAAATGGCTGTCCGGCGTGGCCAGTTGAATGCGGAGAGCGAGGGCCTCGGCCCCGCCGACCAGCAGAAAGATGATCGAAAACCATATATAAAGAAGGCCGATCCTCTTATGGTCCACGGTCGTGACCCACTCGTGCATCCACTCGAGAAATGTCTTCTTCGCCACTCGCGGGGGCGTGAGGTCGAGCGTGCCTCCAATTGGAAAAGTCTGGTCTGCCATCGCTCCTCTATTTCAGCGTCATCAGGTAGTCGGTCAATTCATCAAGCTGCTGGTCGTTCAGCTTCATGGCCGGCATCAGTACGCCTGGCTTCATACTGTCCGGCTCTTCAATCCACTGCCGCAGAGTCTGCCTGTTCAGCGGCACCGCGCCAGAGGCGATGGTGTCGCGACTCATCAGATGCGTAAGGTCGGGTCCGAACCGTCCGGTGGCCGCCGTGCCGCGAATGGTGTGGCAGTTCATGCAGGCCTCGGTCTCAAAAATGCGACGGCCTGCCGCAACAGACGGGTCCTGCACGCCCGGCTTCTGCTCGTTCTTCACCCAAGCGGCGAACTGCTCCGGCGTGTCCACGTAGACGCGCAGCAGCATTTTTGCATGCTGCACACCGCAGAACTGCGCGCATTGGCCCACATACAGGCCGGGATGCTTGGGGTCGATCCATGTGAGATTGGAATGGTTCGGAATCACGTCCGTCTTGCCCGCAAGCTGCGGCACCCAGAAGCTATGCACCACGTCCGCGGACAGCAGCTTCAGATACGTGGGCCTCGGATCTTTGTCGCTGCTCAGCGGCACGTGCAGCTCGTTGGCCGTCACAATGCCCAGCTTGGGATAACGAAACTCCCACCAGAACTGGTGCCCGACGACAGTGACGTTCAGCGCCGAGGGCGGCTTGGGCGCATCCTGAATGGCGAAGATCATGCGCGCGGTGGTCAGAAAGAGCACAACGACGATCAGGATCGGAATAACGGTCCAGGCGAGCTCGATTTGATTGCTGCCGTAAATCTGCGCCGGCTCGCGCCTGTCTTTCGCGTCGCGGTCGCGATAGCGGATGACGACGTAAGTAAGCAGTCCGCCGACGACGATGAAAATGCCCGCGACAACCGAAAGAACAAAGTACGCGAGGTGAGAAATGTCAGTTGCCGGAGTGGAGGCCGGCGCGAAAATGCTGGGTGTGGCCTGAGGACCGGCCGCGAAAGCGCGGCAGGAAAACAGAAGAAGCGAGAGAGTTGCGATTGCTGCTCTGCGCGGTGCCCGCAACCATTCCCGATTCATAGATGTCCTTTCCCGGGAACAGCGTTCCAACGTTTTGGGTGATTGACAAGTGCCGATGAGGCGAAACGAATTCATAGTTTATCAGGGTTTCGCCTGTGCGTGTTCGCATGCGAAGACGAGGACAACGGATGCGCGATGCAAAAAATGCGCGCGCGAAAGTACGTCCGGCAGCAGATTACCGATGAACGAGACCGCCGCACCGTGACTTAGATCACGGCTGTGAATCGGCGCGTATGCGTGTCGCCGAAGTCGTCACGTATAGTCGTATATATTGTCGAATACGCCGGTCGAAAGTGGAAGACGAGTCATGCCGATGAAGCAATCCCGCGCCTTTCCCCACGCCATGCTGCGCGAAATTTACGAACAACCTGAGGCGCTTGCCGCCACCATGGAACGCTACGCTCCGGCAGGCGCGTTGCGCGCCGAAGCGTTTCCGAACATCGCTGAAATTTTGCGCGGACGCCAGCGGCTGGTGATTGCCGCCAGCGGATCGAGCCGCCACGCCGGACTCGCCGGCGAAATCATGCTGGAGGACTTTGCCGGACTCGCCGTTGATGTGGAGTACGCGAGCGAATACTGCTATCGCTCGACGCACACGCTGCACGATCCGGGCGTGCTGGTCATCTCGCAGTCGGGCGAAACGGCGGACACGCTGGCCGCGCTGCGCGAGGCGCGCGGGCGAGGACTGGCAACAATCGCCATTACGAACAATGCCGACTCCACCATGGCGCGCGAGGCCAATTCGTCGCTGCCGACCGTCGCCGGAAAAGAAAAAGCGATTCCCGCGACCAAGAGCTTTACGACGCAGTTGACGGTGCTCTATCTGCTCACGCTCTACCTGGCGCGGCTCAGCGGACGCATGACCGGACAGGCGGTCTCTGCGCATTTGCAGCATCTGGAGGCGCTGCCCGGGCAGTTAGAAGCTTCATTGCCGCGATGGGAAGAACAGATCAGCGGAATCGCGGACGACCTGCATCGGTCGAAGGGATTTTTGTATCTCGGTCGCGCGATCCACTACGCGATCGCGCGCGAGGGCGCGCTGAAGCTGAAGGAGTCGGCCTACATGCAGGCGGAAGGATATCCGGCGGGCGAGTTGAAGCATGGACCCAACGCGCTGGTCAGCCCGGAAGCCCCGCTGGTGGTGCTGGCCACGCGCGATCTCGATGATCCCGACTCGGTGCTGCGCTATGAGAAGACGCTGCAATTGCTGCGCGACATGAAGGCGCAGGGCGCGACCATCTTCTCAGTCGTGAATGAAGGCGATGCTGAAGCGGCGGCGCTGAGCCGCTATTCGGTCGCAGTCCCGGCGGCGGACGAGTTTCTGCTGCCGCTGCTGGAGGTTGTTCCGCTCCAACTGTTCGCCTACTTCACCGCCATTCGCAACGGCGTCAACGTGGACGCTCCGCGAAACCTGGTGAAGGCGGTCGTCCAGGAGTAGCGCTCGCTCAGGCGCTCTTGATGATGAGAACGGTCTTGTCGTCAATGCGCTCTCCTTCGCCAATCCGCCGCAGGTCTTCATCTTTCTTCAGCGCATATTGGAGGACCGCGTCGCAAATCATCTTTACCGGCTCTTCCTTGTGTTCACGGATGATCTGCTCAATCTCCAGCTTTTCCCGCTCATCGCTGCCGTCGTAAACGCCATCCGTATAGAGAAAAATGATGTCGCCCTTGCCCATCAGCGTGATTTCCGAGACGTCGGACTCCCTCATGTGCCGCTTGCGGAGGCGGAGAGATGAATATCGGCTCTGGTCGGGGTGGTCTCTTGGAATTTCCAGTCCAAGGGGAGGAAACTGCGCCTGGCAGTCGGGCCCGCACACAACAAATCGTCCGAATTCAGCCGAGAAAATAAGCGGCGGAGGATGGCCGAAGTTCACAAATCGGAACAACCCGTCCGAGTGTATCTCGCCATAAATCATCGTCGCGAGTTCGCGATTATATTCCGTGCCGCCGCCCAGGGCGTTTCGCGCCGTTACCGATCGCGCAAGCCGCAGATTGATGCGCTCGAACATCTCCGGAGTCATCGTGCCGTTGTGGTCCAACTCCGAAAGCATCGCGGTATGAAACGTGTCGTGGATCGTCGAGGCGATTTTCGCCGCAATCACTCCATGTCCCTCGGCATCCACCAGCAGCACCCCGGCCGTGGTGTACAACTCCTGCAGTTCTTCGGCGATTCTCAGTTGCTCGCTGCTTTTTGCCCGCCTGTATTCCGCGGCATCAGCCGGCTCGTATCCAGGCCTGGACTCCATCCATCGCACATGGACATCCACTTCATTGCCCGGCGAAGCGCCCTCCGCAAGCGGCTCCATGTAGGTCTGGGACAGCTTCCGCGCTCGCGCGATGCGCCCATCAATGTTGCATCGCTGCTGAAAATTGATGTACTCGAAAAGGTCGCCGCCCACCGTGCCGGCGGGAATCGAATTTCCGAACATCTCAATGCCGGGCAACTGTGGGATCGCTCCCTCAACCGGCATTAACCTCTTCCGAAGGTACTCGTCTATGTCAGCAACTACAGGTGTCGTTACCATCTCGTCGTCTTGGCTCAGGCTATTTCTTGCTCGCGATCAAAATGTCTGATTTATCTCACAATTATTGCATTCTTCCTTTCCCGCCAGTGGTGGATCGCAATCACCTCGGCGGCAATCCTGACCAGGTATTGCGTGACCTACGTCACTGAGCCTCAGGAGCGCGGCGGCTAGCCTTATCAGCAGAAGTCAGGAGAATCACCATGACCATTACGTCAGAAACACCAGTTCGCGACATTGCAACGTCGATACCGGATGCAATCCCCATGCTGGAGCGTCTTGGGGTCGACTATTGCTGCGGCGGCCAGCACACCCTGAGGGAAGCCTGTTCCAAGCACAACATTGCGGTTGAGCGGGTCCTGGATGATCTGGATCAGTTCCAGAAACAGAAGGGGCAGGGAATTGCTGAAAGCCACTGGCTCCACGCGCCCTTGAAAGACCTGGCCGAATACATTATCAGCAAACATCACGTCTACACGCGCGAACATCTCAGCCTCATTGACGGCCTTATGGCCAAAGTGGAACAGAGCCACGGGGCCCAGCATCCGGAAGTGTTCCAGTTGGGCAAGCAGCTCGCGGTCTTCGGCTCCGAACTGCGCCACCACACCACCTGCGAGGAAGAGAATCTTTTCCCCTACATCGCCGCGATCGGGACCCGCGAAATCAGGGAACTGCCGGCGCCCGCGAAGGGAAGCCTGAGCATGCCCATCAACCACATGACGGCGGACCACGATCAAACCGGCGAGGAGCTCAGGACGCTGCGTAAATTGACCAACCAATACACTCCGCCAGCGGATGCCTGCCCGACCTGGCGCGCGCTGTATCGCGCCATCGAGGAGCTCGAAGCCGACCTCCACCAGCACATCCATCTTGAAAACAACATTCTGTTTCCCCGCGCAATTCAGGAGGCGCAGAAATCAAGCGCAATCCCTGCTGTAGCCGCGCGCGCCTGATCCAGTTCGAACTTGGTCTTATTCGGAATTGCCTGACTCCAGGCTCCGTCACCGGAACCTGGAGTTTCTCAACGCCCGGCACGCGAGGCATGACTGTCGGTTGCTTGCGCCCGTCGCTTCTCCCGTCCAGCCCCGCCTCCATCGTGATATCGCCCACGCTTTCCGCGCGCTTGTAAATGCGCTCCGCGAGCAGCTTGCGATGAACCGTAATCACTTCGGTGGGCGCTCACTTGTGACGACGTGGCCATAATGTCCCCTTAGTTCACGAAAGCCGGCTTTCGCGTACGCGCTTCTTCTCAGCACTGCTCGTCGCCCGGCTTCAACGGCTTTGGTTCATTTATCTTCACAGCTACTTTCAGCACACCATCCTGCTGTTTGCTGAACAGCGCGTAGGCGTCGGTGATGTCAGAAAGCCAGAATGTATGCGTCAGCAGGGGAGTCAAATCCACTCGCTTCTGCCGCACCAGTTCCATAAGTCGGCGCATGCGTTCCTTGCCGCCGGGGCAGAGCGTCGTCACAATCTTGTAATCGCCAAGCCCCGCTGCAAAGGCGTCGGCGGGAACATTCAGCTTGCCCGAGTAAACGCCGAGGCTGGAAAGTGTTCCGCCGGGGCGAAGCGCCCGAAGCGCGGTCTCAAATGTCGGCTGCGTTCCCAATGCTTCAATCGCAACATCCACTCCGCGGCCATTCGTCAACCTGCGGATCTCCGCCGCAACATCCACCGATTTCGGATCGAGCACAACGTTTGCGCCCATCCTCAATGACATTTCCTTGCGTACCGGGTTCGATTCACTCGCGATAATCAGGCCCGCGCCTTTCAATTTGGCGCCAGCCGTGGCGCACAGGCCGATTGGTCCCTGCGCCATTACCGCGACGCTGTCACCCAGTTGCACGTCGGCGCTTTCTGAAGCCGAAAAACCCGTCGAGGCAATGTCCGCCAGCAGAATCACCTGCTCATCGCTCAAATCGTCGGGAATCCTGGCCATGTTCGCCTGCGCATAGGGCACAAGCAGATATTCCGCCTGGGCCCCATGAATCGTGTTTCCGAACCTCCATCCTCCGACGGGTGTCCCTCCGCACTGTGCCCAATTTCCATTCAGGCATGAGGAACATTGTCCACAAGGTGTAATCGCCCCCACCAGCACGCGCTCGCCCACGGCATAGCCGGATACTCCGGGCCCCAGCTCATCGATTACCCCGACCGCTTCATGGCCGATAATGAGCCCGGGTTTGACCGGATACTCTCCCTTCAGGATGTGGATGTCGGTGCCGCAGATCGTGGTCAGGGTTACCCGGATAACTGCTTCCCCGTAGCCCGGCCTGGGGCGCGGCACGTTTTCTACTTCAATGTGGTTCGGTCCGTGAAAAACCAGGGCTTTCATGATTCCGGTTTTAAGATCTTTCGGCAGGCTTTTGGGCAAGACGGCGGTTGACATTTGGCACCTTCTAATCACTCACTCTATGAGACGTGACCCATCCTGCCAGTGATGCTCATCACAGCTCTTCGCGCGGCATCCTTTAGGCCGATCCATACACCGGGATCGAAGCTCCATTGATGAGCCGCGCATCTTCGCCGCAGAGAAACAGAATGACGCGGGCGATCTCTTCCGGTTTGGGCCATTTGGAGAAATCGGCCTTCGGCATCGCCCGGCGGTTCGCCTCCGTGTCGATAATGCTGGGCAGCACCGAATTGGCCCGTACCCCTGTGCCCTTCAGGTCGGCGGCCAGCGAGTCCATCATGGACACCGCTGCGGACTTCGAGGCGGCGTAGGCAAAGGCCCCCGCGGCGTGGTCAACGGCGGCGCGCGCGGCAATGTTGACAATCGCCCCGCCGCCTTGCTTCAGCATCACGGGAACCACGGCCCGCGCCAGCAAAAATCCTGCCCGCAAATTAAGCGTAAGCATCCGCTCAAGGACCGCCGGTTCCGTTTCCCATAAAGGCGCGCCCGCCGAGTAGCCTCCGATAGTATTCACCAGCGCATCAATGCGGCCCTGGTTCGAGGTCATTTCCTTAACGAGGCGGCCAACGGCGGCTTCATCGGTTGCGTCCACCTGGTGGCCTTCGAGCAACGAGGAGGCGGCCCCGGCTGCGGCCTTTAGCGCTGCGAATTCGGATTCCGAACGATACGTTACAGCCACCTTGGCCGCTTGATTGAGGAAGACAAGGCTCACGGCCCGGCCCAGTCCTCCGGTCCCGCCCGCAATCAGAACTCTCTGCTGCATCTCGCTCTCCCCCTTTTCATCATTGTTCCATGGACAGCCGGGAAGTGGCGCGGATGTGCCTTAGGTCACTCCAGGCGCTTTTGATCGTGTGGTTCAATTGGGAAGGAGGTGGGTCTGTTGCGGAAGTTCATAGTTGCGTTGGCTGTTGCCGGAATCATCGTTTCGGCGCTGTCGCTTGCGAATGGGGGTGTCGTCACCCACAGCGGCTACTCGAAGATCGGGCTGGTCCCGGTGGCGGCCCTCGGCGTTGCGGGCTATCTGCTTCTGGCCGTGCTGGCGTGGTTTCGCCGGCGGGGTTGGACGCTTCTGCTCGCCTGGATTGGCCTGGGTTTCGCCGCATATCTCACCTATGTCGAGGCGGTTGTCCTCCAGGCTTGGAGCGCATACTGCGTCATCTCGCAATGCCTCATCGCGGTGATCGCGGTTCTGGCGGCCATTGACGCGGGCATCGCCCTCGCCAAAAGAGTCAACCGGGCCACCGACGCGGTCGATCAGGTTGTTACCGGCCTGCGCTACGGCTGAGACTTGGAATCAGCATCAAGCCGGCGGGTTTCCGCGCCGTGACTGCCCGCTCGCGCCCGCTTTGTATAATCTTCGCAGTTTGGCCGAGACATTCGATTTCAGAACGGTTGCCGAAGCGTGGGCGCTCTTGTGGGCGTGCCGCGTGGGACTGTGGTTCGCCCCGTTTCCGCGGGTGCTGCGCGGGACGCGCTTTTGCGCCGAGCGGCTGCGGT
>DASTXK010000054.1:0-10622 GCA_035765555.1 Acidobacteriaceae bacterium | reverse complement strand
TCGTCGTAGTCGATGGTTTCGGTGTCTTTGCGGACGGTGTAGGACGCGACCTTGTAGAGCTTGCCGGAAAAGTTGAGCTTGTGGCCGTGGGTAAGATGTCCGCCATGCGCGAGCGAGAGGCCGAGGATGGTGTCTCCGGGTTGGAGCACGGACATATAAGCGGCGGCGTTGGCCTGCGAGCCGGAGTGCGGCTGGACGTTCGCGTGCTGGGCGCCGAAGAGCTGTTTGGCGCGGTCGCGGGCCAGGTTCTCGACAATGTCGGCGTACTCGCAGCCGCCGTAGTAGCGGCGTCCCGGATAGCCCTCGGCATACTTGTTGGTGAAGACCGACCCGGCGGCCTCCAGCACAGCCTGGCTGACAAAGTTTTCCGATGCGATCATCTCCAGCCCCTCGTGCTGGCGAAGGACTTCGTGATCGATGGCGGCGGCGATTTCAGGGTCAGACTGGGCAAGCGTAGCAGACATGCGGCTCATATTTCTGATTGTAGCCGGAAGCCGCGACGGCGTGAGCGGTCGATCTTGCACGGTCGCGGCGGTCCGGTTTTCTCTGAAGTTAAACTAAACAGGACTATGCGCTACTTCTCTGCCCTGCTTCTTGCCGTTCTCGTGTCCGCCGCTCCCGCCGCTCGCTGTCAATCGTCAACGCCGGACCAGCCGGTCCGGACGAAACACGCCATGGTGGTGAGCATTCATCATCTGGCGACGGACGCCGGGGTTGAGATGATGCGCGAGGGCGGCAACGCCGTTGACGCCGCCGTGGCCACGGGATTCGCGCTGGCGGTGGTTGACCCCGCGGCGGGCAACCTGGGCGGCGGCGGATTCATGCTAATCCATTTCTCCGCCGGGCCAGAGGCGGGCAAGAACACGTTTCTGGACTTTCGGGAGCGCGCGCCGCAGGCCGCGACGACCAATATGTATCTGGACGCGAACGGCAATCTGGTCCCGCGCGAAAGCATCACGGGATTCAAGGCGATTGGCGTTCCGGGCTCGGTAGCGGGGCTGGTGTACGCCGAGCGGAAGTATGGCAAGCTGACGCTGGCGCAGGTGATGGCTCCGGCGATCCGGCTGGCTTCTGACGGATATGTCCTATCGACCGAGGAGGCCAAGGACCTGCACGCCTCGAACCTGACGAAGTTTCCGGCTTCTCGGCACAAGTTCCAGCGCGACGGCAATTTCTATCAGCCGGGAGAGTTTTTCCGCCAGCCGGTGCTGGCGGCCACGCTGAGGGCCATCGCGGCCGATCCGGACGATTTTTACCACGGCGCGATTGCGAAGAAGCTGGTGGCCGATATCCGAAAGGGCGGCGGGATCATTACGCTGGGTGATCTGGCCCGCTATTCGGTGAAGGAGCGCGCGCCGGTGACGGGGACGTATCACAATTACACGATTGTGAGCGCGCCGCCGCCGTCCTCGGGAGGTGTTGTGCTGATTGAGGCGCTCAACATTCTGGACGGCTACAACCTGAGCCGCTGGCCCGACCGCAGTCCCGAGGAGATGCACCTGATTCTGGAGGCCTACCGGCGGGCCTACATGGACCGCAACGATTATCTTGGCGATCCGGATTACGTGAAGATTCCGGTGACGCAGATGCTGAGCCAGAGCTACGCGGCGGCGTGGCGCAACAGCATTAAAAATGACGAGGCCACGCCTTCGAGCGAGTTGAAGCGTCCGGAAGGATTTCTGCCTCCTCCGCCGACGATGGGGCAGGTGCGGCATGAGTCTACGCAGACGACGCATTATTCCGTAATGGACCCGGAAGGCAACGCCGTCGCCGTGACCTACACGCTGAACAATGGCTTCGGCTCCGGAGTGACGGCTGAAGGGCTGGGATTTCTGCTGAATGACGAAATGGACGACTTCGCCTCGAAGCAGGGCGCGCCGAATATGTTTGGGCTGATTCAGGGGCCGGCGGATTCCATTGCTCCGGGCAAGCGTCCGCTTTCGAGCATGACGCCGACCATCGTGCTGGAGAACAGTCCGGACAATGATCCGAAGAAGGCGAAGGTTCGCTATGTGCTGGGGTCGCCGGGAGGGTCGCGCATCATCACGACCGTGGCCAACGTCTTCCTAAGCGCCGCCGACGAGGGGCTGAACATCCAGCAGGCTGTGGACGCGCCGCGCTTCCACATGCAGTACCAGCCGGACATGGTGTATCTGGAAGACGGTTTTCCTGAGACGACGATGAACCGCCTGCGCTCGATGGGCTACACGCTGAAGGTCGGTGGGCACTGGAGCGACGCCGAGTGCATCGCGGTTGACCCGACAACCGGAGACCTGCTGGGCGGACACGACAAACGGCACAACTTTGGAAAGGCGGCGGGATTTTGAGCAACGCAAGAGAACTTCGCGCGCTCGAAGAAAGGCTCCTGAACACGGAGTTTCGTCACGACCGTGAGGCCGTCGCCGGGCTGCTGGCCGAGGGCTTCCGCGAGTTCGGAAGCTCAGGCCGCGTCTGGAACAAACAGAAAATCCTCGATCAGCTTGAGACGGAGAAGCGATTCGAGGCCGAGATTGCGGATTTTCAGACGACGGAGCTTGCCGCCGGAACTGTCCTCGTAACCTATAGAGCTACCATTCATCGCTCCGACGCGAAACCTGCCGTATCATTGCGAAGCTCCATCTGGATCAAGCGCGGGAATCGCTGGCGGATTCTGTTTCATCAGGGGACGGCCACAGATCGGAGTTGGCCGGAATACCTGAAATCGGGCGCGGTGGCTTCGGAGGAATTTATGGATGGGGTCGAGGATTCGCCGGTTCAGGAGCGGGAGCCTCGGCTTCCCTAGCGTCAGCGCCCCGCCCCCGCCGTTTGACCCCTATATTTTGTTACACTCTGTTCCATGCAGCGGTTTTTTGCCCTTTTTGTATTACTGGCCGTTTCTGTCCCTGTGGGACTTTCCATTACAGCCTGTCAGACGCCGGTTGGCGACTACTGCAACGGCATTGGATACGGCGCGAAAAAAAACCAGGTGGCGGCGATTGATCTGGAGCCGAAGACGACGGGCCTTTCGCTCGCGTGGGGGCAAACCGCGCAATTAGGGCTTCCGCAGGCCACCTCGTGCGGCGAGGGCGGCACCCCTGTGAGCGTACCGCTGTTTTACTACGGCAGCAGCAATCTTCAGTTGGCTGACATTTCGCCCAACGGCGAGGTGTGCGGAGGAACGTGGAACCGGAACAGCCCGGGGGGCATCCAGGACTACACGATCTGCACGCCGCCTACCGGGTCGAGCGGAGGGACCTGCACGTCGACCAGTTGTGGAGTGGTGAACCTGACGGCGACGGCAGCCGGCGTCACCAGTAATCCGGTCCAGGTTTATATCCATCCACCCATAACGTCGATCAGTATTGATCCAAATTCATCAGTCGAGAGCCAGTGCTACTCGCAGAACACCTCGGGGCCGGTGCTGACTCCATTGGGGAGTTCGCCGACGGTAACGGTTTTGGGCCCTAACGGCCAGCCGATTGATCCCGCCGACGTGGGCACCATTTCCTACAAGGCGATCACGGCGAACATCGTGAACATCAACAACACGAGCGCCACGGGCACGGGCGTGAACGGGGCGACCACCGCGAATATGCCGGGCGCAACGGTGATCAACGCGACGGTGTCGAAGTCGAGTTCGGGTTCAGCGGCGGGCTACTTCTACACGTGTCCGCCGAAGTCGATCGCGCTGTCTGTCATTGGGAACCATACGGGCGACGGAGTGAATACGCCGATCAGCATCACGTCGGGGCTGCCGATTAATTTGAGCGCGACGGTGACGGACACGCGCGGGCAGATCATCAACGGCCTCAGTCTCGACTACACTTCCACCTCGCCGGAAAACATCGACGTGGGCAGCGTCGGCCAGGTTTCGACGAAGTGGCCGGGTTCGGCGTCGATCAACGCCATCTGCCAGCCGGGATCGTGCAATCCGGCCCCGCTGAACAAGATTGGCGTTTTCGGAACGGGAACGCCGGTTGTGAGCAATACGCTGAAGTTTGTGTCCCCGGGGAAGAACAGCAACATTCTGTGGATGGCCTCGACCAAGTCCCAATTTTTCTCCTCGGTTGACCTGACGACGGGAGTGACCAGCTCGCCCGTCCGGCTGCCGTACATTCCGAATTCCATGGTGATGGACCAGAGTGGAAACAGCCTTTACTTCGGCAGCTATCGGGAGCTGATGGTGTTCAGCGCGAATACCAATACGCTGGCGAAGGAAATCACCAGCGTTCCCGGAGTCGTGCTCGCCGTCTCGCCGGATGGCGGGCAGGTGGTCATCAACGACCAGGTGCGGCAGGTGATCTATATTTACTCCACCGCGACGTCAACCGGAACCAGCACCGCGGGCCTTGCCACGCGGGCGCAGTTCTCACCCGACGGCAAAAACGTCTACATTGTCGGGCCGAATGCGCTCTACGTCTACAACGCGGCGACGGGATGGAGCACCTACACCGGGGCGACCAGTCCCGCCGGACCCACGCAGCCGAACGCCAACTGCAACCTGAACAACAATACTCCCGGCTCGGCTGGCTATGATCCGTTCTGCGGCCCCGGTCTGGCATTGACCGTGCCCAGCGTGGGGCCGTTCGTGACCGGCTCGCCCACCACCGCATGGGGATTCTGCCCCAGCACCTCCGGCTCTCAGACGGTCTTTTATCCGAAAGCCGCGAGCCTCGGAATTCAGACCGACGCGCTTGCCGCCACGGATGACGGGAAGCATATTCTGGCCGCTGACGCTGCGGACAACGACCTGTCGGACATCAGCGTGAACGTTCCCACGGGGATGTGCCCTTCCACCGATCCGGGCAATCCGGACGGCAACACTGCGCAGCTTGGCCTGTCGCTCAGCCCCACGTTCACTCAGACCGCTCTCGGCGTGACGGCTACAAAGGTCGACCAGGTTGTGGCCTCGCCGGACTCGAGCCTGGCGTTTGTGATGTACAACTCGGGGTCGGCAAGCGGGATTCTGCCGGCCTACCAACTGTCCACGGGAGCGCTCACCGACATTCAGCTTTCGGGAAGCGCAAAGTCGCCGCTCACCGGAATTTTCGCCCCGAACGGAACGGTGTTCTTTGTCGGCACTTCGGGCGATGATCTGGTGCACTTTATTGATCCGACGACGCTGACGGATACGCAGACCGTGAACCCCGGTCTGCTGGATGCGAGCGGCCAACCTGTTCCGGTGGAAATGATGGCCGTGAAGCCGCGCGCGATCCGGTAATGAAACTTCCATGTGTCTGTGTTCCCCACTCAAGCCAAAATCGGGCTTGAGTGGGCCACCCTCAAATATGGGTGGGGAACCCTTCTGCCGGCTGTTTACTGCGTGGGTGGGCCGCAAGCGGCGGTGAGCAGATCGCACAGGTCTCCGCTTTGCTGTTCGCGCGCGGCCTGATCGGGCGCGGAGAACTCACCCAGCTTCCAGTTGTATTGAATGAAGCGCAGGATGGAGACGAAATCCATTTGCTGATGGGAAATGTAGCCGGTTTTGGCCAGCGGCGAGATGACGATGACCGGCACGCGCGCGCCGAGGCCCTGGGTGTTGGCGAGCTGCGGCGGGGCGACATGATCGTACCATCCGCCGCTTTCGTCCCAAAGGACAATGATGGCGGTGTTTGACCAGATGGAAGAACTCTTGACCGCCTGAACGATGTTATCTAGCCACTCAACGCCATCGAGGATATTGCCCGAGCCGGGATGCATGGTGTGCAATCCATCGCCCTGAATGAAGACCACGGAAGGAAGCGAGCCATCGCTGAGGCTGGATTTGAAGCCCGACATGGTGAAAGTCTGGACGTGTGAGCCGTTGGCGGTGCTGGTGAAGTATTGAAAGACGTCCTCCTGCGGGACGTAGTCCTTGCAGGTGCTGTCCTGGCTGGTGTTGAAGTTTTCCTGATACCAGGCCCAGGAGACATCTTTTGAGGAGAGCTGGTCGCCGACATTGGTTTCCGTAAGGGGGACGGAGATGGAGCCGCCGGTCTGGCTCTGCTCAACGGCGCTGCAATTGTCGTAATAGGGGAAGCTGCCGGAGGTGTGGTCGTCGTGAACGGTGGCGGCGACCATGTAGAGATAGTTGGACGGCTCGTTGTTCATGGCGGAGGCGAAGAAGTTGTCGGCCAGCGCGAAGTTTTGCGCGTAGGTCCAGAGGGTGCTGATGCCGTACGTTTTATTGTCGGTGGTCAGGCCGGAGGTGGAGTCGTCGTAGTACTGCATGGAGAGGTCGCCGTTGGTGTAGGCGTACTTGTCCATTTTGCCGCTGTCCCAGGCGGCGATGTAAGAACTGCGATCGTGGTTGAGATCGGCGGGAGAGAGATCGGTGAGCAGCGTGGGCGAGACGGTGTTTCCGGCCTGATCTATCTGGCTGTAGCTGGCCGCCTTGGAGTCGAGTCCGTTGGCGCCCGGATAAGTGCCGAAGAGATTGTCAAAGGAGTGGTTCTGCATCAGGACAATGATGAGGTGGCTGACGGCCGGCGCGTCACCGCCGCCACCGCCGCCGCAATTCGTCGTACAGCCACCACCGCCACCGCCTCCCATGTTGTTGTCACTTCCGCAGCCGGGGATGAACAAGAGAGAAAGAGAGATAGCGAAGATGGGGGCAAACTTCACGTACCAATGCACAGTAAACGATCTCCTTGGAAAGTGAGATGCGCCTATGCGCGGGTGTGAAAAATACTTAGATGTAAAAAATTGTTCCGGTGACTACTCGATCAACGCGAGTTTGGCGCGCTTGCCGACGCGGAGGGTGAGGCGGGATGCGTGGTTGAGCGGGATGTGCGACTGGCGGACGACTTCGCCCTCGACGCGCACAGCGCCTTCCTTGATTTTGCGGTCGGCTTCGGAGGCGGAGGCGGCGAGTCCCGAAGCGGTTAGCAGTTTGGAAACGCGGACGCGGCCCTCGGCGTCGCGGCCAAGATCGGCGGCGGCGATGCGGACCTCTTCCAGCCCCTCCACGTCGTCTGTTTTCTGCTGGAACTGGCGCGCCCAGTTTTCGTCCGCGGCGCGGGCTGCGTCTTCAGAATGGAATCCGGAGACGATGGTGCGGGCGAGGCGCTTTCTCGCCTCCATGGGGTGCAGCACGCCGGAGGCGACATCGGCCTTCATGTGGTCGATTTCGCTCTGGCGCAGGTCGGTGAGCAGCTCCCAGTAGCGCCACATCAGGTCGTCGCTGATGGACATGAGCTTGCCGTACATCTCCGGCGCGGGCTCGTGGATGCCGATGGCGTTGTTGAGCGACTTGGACATTTTCTGCACGCCGTCGAGGCCTTCGATGATGGGGGTCATGAGGACGATTTGCGGCTGCTGGCCAAAGTCGCGCTGCAACTCGCGGCCGGCGAGCAGATTGAACTTCTGATCGGTGCCGCCGAGTTCCACGTCGGCGCGAAGCGCGACGGAGTCGTAGCCCTGCGCGAGCGGATAAAGCATTTCATGCAGCGAAATGGGCTGCTCCTTCTGGAAGCGCGCGTGGAACTCGGCGCGTTCGAGCATTTGCGACACGGTGAACTTTGCGGCGAGCCGGATGATGTCCTCAAAGGTGAGCTTGCCCAGCCACTCGGAGTTGAAGCGCACCTCGGTGCGGTCGCGGTCGAGGATGCGGAAGACCTGGTCGGTGTAGGTGCGGGCGTTCTGGTCAATTTGTTCGCGGGTGAGCGGCTTGCGCGTGACATTGCGGCCCGTGGGGTCGCCGATGAGCGAAGTGTAATCGCCGACGAGGAAGATGACCTGATGGCCGAGGTCCTGAAAGTGCTTGAGCTTGCGCATGAGGACGGTGTGGCCAAGGTGCAGGTCGGGAGCGGTGGGGTCGAATCCGGCCTTGACGCGCAGCGGCTCGCCGGTGCGGCGCGACTGCTCAAGCCGCTCGCGCAGGTCGGAGACGCGGATGATCTCCGCCGCGCCTTTCTGGAGCAGATCAAGCTGCTCGTCCACAGGAAGAAAATTTGCCATTGGAACTTCAGTATAAAGTGGCCGATGGCGGAGCGACGCGGGTCAATCCTCCCGCGAGAACACCACGCCATGCGGTGCTCCCGATCCGAACCAACCGTGCGGCCCGAGGGGCCATTTGCGATTGTCGAAATTGAATCCCGGCTTACCGTCAGCATCGTGAAAAGCCGTGTCAATGGCAATCGCGCCCGTCAATGGGTCGAACTTCAGCAGATACAGCCGGTGCGAGGGTGAGTCCGCATTGGCGGTCACGACCAATCGATGCGTCATCGCATCCCAACCGGTCCAGTGCGGACTGTAATCGGCGGGAAACGGCACACGCGCGACCTCCATCGGTTTTGCCGGATTCCCAATGTCCAGCACAATCAGTCCGTGCGTCAGCCGATCACTCTCGATAAGGTAATGGCCCACGATGGTCGGGACGCCGCAGCCTCCACCCGGAAACGTCCAGACCAGAGCGGCGCGGGGATGACCTGTCCCGAATCCAGTGATGCGCTGCAGCCCACACGAAAACGTCTGCACCAGAATGGAGCCATCGGGAGCGAAGCGCGGTTCTTCCGGGTCAGCTTGCCCGTATAGATCATGGCCGGAGTCGAAGAAATAGGTCCCCAGCAGTTTCAAATCCGACAGCCGCCACACCTGATAAGTTGTGCCGTACCCGTCGCGAACGTCCATTGCCGAGTTGGTCGAAACCACACGATCCAGCTTTGGAAGCACAACAAGGCTGTACGGAATCAGCAGCGCATGCGGGAGCGCAGGGTCCGCCGTGCTGGCGGCGCGAACGAACTTTCCATTTGCATCCAGTTCCACCAGCGCGCCGCTGTGCAAAGCAATCTTTGGATCGGGATTGCGCGTGTGCTGAAAGCTCGAAAGCACGTGGCCATTCGGCAGCCGGAGATAGGAGTGAGGATCAGCATAGCCGTCCACGCCAAGAAACGTTGCAGCGATTTTCGGCTTCAGCGGATCGCGCACATCGAACAGAAACGTCCGCCCCGCCATATAGTCGCTCGCAAAAAACATTCCGCCGCGAGGCATCACGTATTCCGTGTGATGGACCAGCTTTGTCTGCTGGTGCGTCAGCAGCGTCGCAACTAAATGCCCATAATTGGGCGATGCGGGATCGGCGTCGATGACCGCGAGGAAGTCGTTACCCTTTTTGGCAGCATCGCCGGTCCAGGCAAACAGATAATGCCCAGCGCGGGAGGTTGCGGCCGGTGCTTTTTGCGCCGGCGCTGAAAGTGGACAAGCCGCCAGACAAGCCGCGAGAGCCAATGCGAAGCGCATGTTGAACTCCATTCGGGAAGGCGAGCCAATTCTATGCCCTGCGGCGCAGCGGGCGCGATTGCATGGACAGCCAGTCCCCTCGTATCATCGCAGTTAGTCAAGATTATGTCCGCTACTCATGCCGCACCGCATCTGCGCGATAAGGGCCGCATCATGTCGGCCTCAGAGATCGAGCGCACGCTCGTCCGCCTTGCCCACGAAATTATTGAGAAGAACGATGGGGCCGGCAACATCGGCCTGGTCGGCATCAAGCGCCGGGGCGTGCCGCTGGCCGAGCGGTTGGCCGCGCTGATTTCAAAAATCGAGAAACGGCCCATCGACACGGGCGTACTCGACATTCGTTTTTACCGCGATGATCTTTCGACCGACGGGCCGCGCCCGACGGTGGTTCCCGGCTCGATTGGGTTCAATATCGCCGGGCGCGACATCATCCTGGTGGACGACGTGCTCTACACGGGCCGGACGACGAGGGCCGCGCTGGACGCGCTGTTTGACCACGGACGCCCGCGCCGAGTGCAACTGCTGGCGCTGATTGACCGCGGGCACCGCGAGCTGCCGATTGAGGCGAGCTTTGTGGGCCGGACGATCCAAACGACAGACTCGGAAATTGTCGAGGTGAAGCTGCGGGAAATGGACAACGACGAGCAGGTGGTCCTGATGGAGCGCATAGACTGAAAGCCCATGCCGGTAAAAAAATCTCCGCCCGCGAAATCCCCTAAAAAATCTGAGCCTACTATTTCCAATTCCGCCGTTCATCCCGGCTCGCTGATTTCCGTCACCAGCCTCTCGGTGGACGAGGTGCAGCGCATCCTGAAGCTCGCCAGCGAGCTTGAAAAAGAGCCTCCGGCAAAGCGGGTGCAGCGGCTCTTCAAGCGGCGGGTGGCGCTGCTGTTTTATGAATCGAGCACGCGGACGCGCACTTCCTTTGAACTGGCGGCGAAGGCGCTGGGCGCGGACACCACGCTGGTCAGCGACAAATCATCGAGCATTGAAAAGGGCGAGTCGCTCAAGGACACGGGCCTGACGCTGCGCGCGCTGGGGGCCGAGTGCATCATTCTGCGCAGCCCGTATTCGGGCGCGCCGTATCTGCTGGCGCGGGCGACGGGGCTGCCGGTGCTGAACGCGGGCGACGGAATGCATGAGCATCCCTCGCAGGCGCTGCTGGATTTGCGGACGATTCTGGCGCGGCTCAAGAAGACCGGGCCGGTAGGTCCGAACACGCTGAAAGGCGTGACTGTGACGATTTGCGGAGACATTTTTCATAGCCGCGTGGCGCGGTCGAACGCGCTGCTGCTTCCCCGGCTGGGCGCGCGGGTGGTGCTGTGCGGACCGCTTCCGCTGCTGCCGGAGACGGCGGCGCAGATGGGTCCAGGCATCAAGATTGAGCGCGACTTTGACCGCGCGCTGGCTCAGTCGCAGGTGGC
>DASTXK010000053.1:0-2502 GCA_035765555.1 Acidobacteriaceae bacterium | reverse complement strand
GACGGCGTTAAGGCCCGCCACAACATCGTTGAAGGTGTAGGGCACAACCTCGGGTGGAGTGTTGCCGCCGAGTCCCTCGAAGCGGGCACAAAAGTCATTGAGGCTCTTTTTGTCGTGCGTAAGTTTGCGGATGGTGGTGTCCACGTCGAGCCAGATGAGCTCGCCCTCGGGATAGTAATCCACGTTGCGCCGCCAGTTGTCCCACTGCGGACCGGCGTCGTAGAGGATCTGTGCGGCGGTGGCGGTGTCCTGTAGATCGCGCCAGGTGCGCCCGGGACGGTTGTCCATGGTGGCGGCGGTCGCGGCCAGGGCGGAGCGGAACTGGTCGTCAGTCTCAATGCCGCTGCGCGCGGCCAGCACGTCTCCCAGATATTGCGTGAGGCCCTCGTAGACCCAGAGCAGGTTGCCGATCATGGGGTCTTTGTAGTTGTCGTGGTTGAGTCCGGCGGGGCGGCGATATTTGCCGTTCCACGAATGGGTGAACTCGTGCGGGAGCAGGTCCGCTTCCAGATAGCTAAGGTTGTCGTCGATGAAGGTGCGCTCGCCCACACGGTCGTCGCTGGACTGATGGTGTTCGAGGCCGAAGTGCGCAACGTCATCGCTCAGCGTGACCAGAAAGTGATAGCTGTTGTAGTGCCGCGATTGGTAGAGCGCTCCGGTCTCGTGGACAAGCTTGCTCAAGGCGTCCACCAACTGCGGCTTGATGGCCAGGTCCTCGGGGCCGTCCGCGGCCATGTCGAGATAGTGTTTCGGCGTGACGTCGGTCGCGAGCGGAATCTCCTTAAAGAAACGTCCGGCAAGGACGGGCGAATCAATGAGCATGTTGAGTGGGACGGGGGCGAACTGGACCACGCCGCTCGCCTCACCTGTCTTGGTGAGCGCGGTGCCGAATTGCCATCCCTCGGGAAGCTTGATCGAAGGCTGGACCTGAATTTGCGAAGGCTTGGTACCGGAGGGATAAAGCACGACCTCATTCCAACTGAGCAGGGCGAGGTTCGCGCTGGTGGAAGCTCCGGCGGAGAAACCCGATGGCGGCGCGGTGGCGAGGAAGTCGAGCTTGATGTGGAGCGTGGAGACGCCCTGCGGGATGGTGATGTGGAAGGCGAACATATTCACGTCGTCGCGCACCCAGGGAATCTGCTGGCCATTCGCGGTAAACACCAATCCGGTGAGATCGGTGATGGGCCCATCGGGTTCATGCTCGCCGGGGATCCACTTGGGGTAAAGCAGCGTCATGGGGCCGAGATGGACAGGCATGGTCATGCGCGCGTGGATGATTTTGCGGGGCGCGTCGGTCAGGTCAACGTTGAGGCGCACAGGGACGGAACTCTGCGCGTATCCGGCAAGCGAAAAGGCCAGAGTGAGAAAGGCGGCGAGCAATTTCAAGGGGTGCCTCCGGGGCAACGGATCAGTGTACACTCGGCGCATGTCGCGCGGATTTTTCATCACCTTTGAGGGGCTGGACGGCTCGGGCAAATCGACGCAGCTTCGCAAGCTGGCGCAGTGGCTTCAGGAGCAGGGGCATCGCGTGACGGTGACGCGGCAGCCGGGCGGGACCCATGTGGGAGACCGCATCCGCGCGCTGCTGCTGGACTCGAAGACGGAAAACGTGGCTCCGGAGACCGAGTTGGGGCTGATGTTTGCTGACCGCGCGCAGTCCATTGCCGAGGTGATTCGTCCGGCGCTGGATCGCGGCGACGTTGTCCTGTGCGACCGGTATACCGATTCGACTGAAGCCTACCAGGGCGGCGGGCGCGAGTTGGGCAGCGAAATTGTGCTGAAGCTGCAAGCTGCCATGTGCGGAGACCTGTGGCCGGATTTGACCATCCTGCTGCTGCCGGATTTCGATCGCTCGCTGGAGCGGGCGCGGAGGCGCAACGCGCGCGGCAAGGGGCCGGACGAAAACCGCTTCGAGCGCGAGGATGAGCGGTTCTATCGAAGGGTCTTTGACAAATATCGTGAGATTGCGGCGCGCGAGCCGGGGCGCGTAGTAGTGATTGACGGCGACGGCGGCATTGAGGACGTACATGAGCGAGTGGTGCAGGCGGTGCGGGGCAGGCTCGCCTGAATTGGGGTGAAGACCCTCTAATCAAATTGAAATCGCAACAGAACCGGGGTAAGCTGAATCACCATGCCAAACATCGGATGGCTCGCTACCGCCGCTTTTTGCGTTGTGCTGGGATTCCATTCAGATGTTCAGAAACCCAGATATCAAGCTGTAAAAATTGACGGAAAAGGGCAACTCATCATCGAGTTAGCATCAGGCAGTAAGGTCAAACCACCCAAACTTCCAAGCCAGATTGCATTTGAAGACGCTCGAATATCCCCAGATGGCGAGATCGTCGGCTGGTTGGCGGATTATCCGTTTCCTGGTGCAACGAAGGCCGATCCCATTTCCGGAAAGTTAATTCTCTATCGGGCGGGCCATATCATTCAGGACTTCCCGACAGGTCAGATGTTTTGGTCGTGGAAATTCGCTGATGCCCACAAGGTTGCTTATTG
>DASTXK010000052.1:0-5415 GCA_035765555.1 Acidobacteriaceae bacterium | reverse complement strand
GCGATGCTGGCACTCAATACCCGCTAGTCGGCCATGCGAGGTCGATCAGAGGCTTCCTCCGCCGGGGCGGGCTGGCCGAGGGGCTCCGCGTGGCAGAGTAAAAAATACCAGGTGGGGCGGGCCGGGTGGCGGCTGGAATCGCGGTTCTTCAACTTAAGTCCTTGCCTTACAGTTATTTGGCAAAGGTGCAAGGGTTTGGCATCCGCGTTGCTCTAACGAGCATCGGACAAGAAGCGAGGAGTTCGACGAATGATCTACGTAGGAACCCAGAAGAATGCGATGGTTGCCGCCTCCGCTGTGGGGGCGCTTTGCCTTTTGCTTGCCACCGGATGCACCACCAAGAAGTATGTCCGGAGCCAGACGGCGCCAATTATCCAACACACCAACGAACTAGATGACGCGACGGCCAAAAACGGCCGCGACATCCGCGATGTGGACCAGCGCGCGCAGAGCGGCATCCAGCAAGCGGAGCAGTCCGCCAACCAGGCCAGCCAGCAGGCGAACACCGCCCAGCAGGCGGCGGGAACGGCCCAGCAGGCCGCGCAGGAGGCTGTGAACCGCGCCGACTCGCTGGCCAGCGTGGTGGCCAATCTGGACAGCTACAAGCAGGTGGCCGATATCAGCGTCCACTTTGGCTTTGACAAAACGACGCTGACCAACAAAGACAAGCAGAAGCTGGACGACTTTGCCGCAAAGCTGAACGGGGCCAAGGGTTATCTGCTGGAGGTGACGGGCGGGACGGACTCGACCGGGCCGGCGGCCTACAACTACGACCTGAGCCAGCGGCGCGCCGAGTCGGTGGTGCAGTATCTGGCCTCGAAGTACAACATTCCTCCGCACAAGTTTTATCTCATCGGAATCGGCAAGGACCAGGCGGTCGCCCCCAACAGCACGCGAAAGGGCCGCGCGGAGAACCGCCGCGTCACGGTGCAGTTGCTCTCCAACTCAACCGGGCAGGAGCCTACCGCTCCCGCGCAAACAGGGATGCTGGCACGGCCGCAGTAACGCGCTTTGCGCACGGCCTGTGCTCGCTGGCAAGAAAGCCCCGGACGCTCACCCCACGGACCTAAGACCTGTTCGTGGGGATGGGCTCCGGGGCTTTTCTTATTCCTTGGACTGCGCGATGTGCGCGGCGCGAACATCATTCGCCGTGAACAGCGCGAAGAAGGGCGCTCCCTCGCAGGCGTCTTCGACGGCGGGACGGCCTTTGGCCTCCTCGCGCTCCACCAGGCAGACGGCGGCAATCACCTTCATTCCGGCGGCCCCAGCGGCTTTGATGGCAGCGATGGTGGAGGCTCCGGTGGTGCAGACGTCATCGACGATGAGAACCGGCGCGCCCTGCTCGCAGAAGCCTTCGATGCGGCGCGCGGTGCCGTGGGCCTTTTCGGCCTTGCGTACCAGGAATCCGTGAATCAGAGGCGAGCCAGGTTGCTGCTGCGCGCGGCTGGCGCTGGCAATCGCCACGGCGGAGACGACGGGATCGGCCCCGAGCGTGAGTCCTCCAACGGCGGCGGGTGCGAGGCCCTTTTCACCGAGCAGGTCGAGAATGGCGAGTCCGGTGAGGCGCGCGCCCTCGGCGTGCAGCGTGGTCGTGCGGCAGTCAACGTAGTAGTCGCTCTTGCCGCCGGAGGAAAGCGTGAAGTCTCCCAGCTTGAAGGAGAGCCGGGCGAGGAGCTGAAGAAGCTGCGTGCGGTGGTCGCTCATTGGTTTGATTTTAGCGGGTGATTTGAATCCAGACGACGTGAGCAGATTTCTCCTCTCGCGGTTAGTCGATAGCGGTGTACACAGGGTCGCCTGCGGGTACAAGCGTCGCGCCCGACAAGAGCCGTGAAGTGAGGGCTACCGACCAAAGAGTGCGGACCACCGTTGCCATCTTCTCCATCAGGCCAGCCGGTCCGCCATGGTGATTCAGCGTTCCGAAGGAAAACAGAAAACCCATCATGGCCACTGCGGTCAGGATGGAACCCGTCGCCCAGCCGCGCCAGCTAACATCGTTCCAAACGCGCCACGCAAAAAGAAACAGGACGCATAATGCCGAATTGAAGGCGATCAAAGCGCATACGTTGTGCGCTGCTGTCGGCCAGAGAAAATACCCATCGGCAAACACACCGATTCCTGACAGGGCCTGAAAGAAGGGGATCGCCAGCCCACCGCGACCGCCCTGCAACTCACGATGCAGCGCCCAGGCAAAAAGGCAGAGCAGAACGCCAAAGACATAGAAGTTGGCCTGCTGGGCCCAGCCCAATTGCGTTGTTTCCAACCCGCTAATGGTCTCTCGCAGAGGGTCGTAGGAAGGGACAAGGACGCCGAGGGTGGTAAACACCGCGATGAAGAGCAGTCCGGCGTAGCCCGTCAGCAGCAGAGGTACTGATCGCGATTGCAGTTCTCTTCCACCCGTCATTTGCAGCACCTTTGAGTGGGATAAGAATACACTCCGGAGAGCTTGTTCCCCACTCAAACCCAAAAAATGGCTTGAGTGGGCCACCCGAAATTGTGTGGGGTACACTCACCCCGTCAGCCGTTCCAGGTGGCGGAAGCCGCTGGTTTGGTAGAGGACTCCGGCGAAGAGGGTGAAGTTGTACGCGGCGTGGACGAGGACGCTGGCCATGACGGAGTTCATGGCCAGGCGCACGACGCAGAGCACCACGCTGACGAGGCCGATGAGCAGCAGCGGCCCCCAGGCGTGCGAAACCTGCGGCGAGTGCATGAACGCAAACGCAAGGCTGGTGACGGCGATGGAGAAAGGAATTCCGATCCATTTGGGCGCAGCGGCGGGCAGGATTCCCCGGTCGGAGAACCAGCGGAAGGCATTGACGAGGCCGGGCAGGAGGAATCCGCGGAAGGCCAGCTCTTCGATCAATGGCGCGGCGGTGAGTCCGAAAACCAGCATGGCCCAAGCCCCGGCGGCGGACTTCATCATGTCGCGGGTGATGGGCGGGTTTTCCGGCATGGGAAGGAAGTTTCCGAAGAAGGAAACGGCGAGGCCAACGGCAAGGCCAAGGATGACGAGGCGCGAGAAACGGCCCCATCCGGCGCGGTTGTTCCAGTGAACGCCGTCACCGAAGGGCTCCTGCCACAGCAGAGAAAAGATTGGCACGCAGACCAGCGCAATGAGTCCGTAGGCGAAGGTCTGAATGGGGATGCTGGCGCGCGCGTCGGTTGCGGAGAGGCGAAGGAGGCGCGCCGTGCTGGTGTGCGGGAGGAAGTAGTGCAGCACCCAGACGCCCGCCGCCTGCGCGAGTCCGATGAGCACCAGTGCGATGACGAAGAACAAGGCGACGTGGCCGAGATGCGGAATGCGGCGCGGAAACTCGCGCCACGGCGGCACGGGAATGCCGAACATGTCCGTTTGTTCGGATGGCTGGATGAGGGCGGGAGCGGAGTCGCGCTCCGCGCCGTAGCCGCTTTCGGGTGAATCCAGATTGTCCGGCCTGTCGTCGGTCATTGCACCCATTCTTTCTTCTTTTTGCCGCGCGGTTTTTTGCTGGAAATCTTCACAACCTGCTTTGGCGCGCTGCCCGAACCATCATAATAGCGGCGCAGGAATTCTCCTGTATGCGAGCCGGAGACGCGGGCCACCTGTTCGGGCGGACCTTCGGCAATGATGCGTCCGCCGTCTTCGCCGCCTTCGGGGCCAAGGTCGATGATCCAGTCGGCGTTGCGCACCACGTCAAGATTGTGCTCGATGATGATGACGGTGTTGCCGAGGTCGGTGAGCCGGTGCAGCACTTCCAGCAGGCGGCGCACGTCGTCGAAGTGCAGCCCGGTGGTCGGCTCGTCGAGCAGGTAGAGGGTGCGTCCGGTCTGGCGCTTGCTCAACTCGCGGGCAATCTTCATGCGCTGCGCCTCGCCTCCGGAGAGCGTGGTGGCGGACTGCCCAAGTCGGATGTATCCGAGGCCGACATCGACGAGGGTTTGCAGTTTTTGGCGAACTTGCGGGATGTCGGTAAGGACGGGCAGCGCGTCTTCAATGGTGAGGTCGAGGATGTCCGCGATGGAGTAGCCGTTGAATTTTACGGCGAGGGTTTCCTGATTGTAACGGCGACCGTTACATACTTCGCACTGCACGTAAACGTCGGGCAGGAAGTTCATTTCGATGCGGCGTTGCCCGTCGCCCTGGCAGGTCTCGCAGCGTCCTCCAGCCACGTTGAAGGAGAAGCGCCCGGCCTTGTAGCCGCGCTCGCGCGACTCGGGAAGCATGGCGAAAAGATCGCGAATGGCGGTGAAGACGCCAGTATAAGTGGCCGGATTGGAGCGCGGCGTGCGGCCAATAGGCGACTGGTCGATGCGGACGGCCTTGTCGATGTGTTCGAAGCCGCGTGCGCGGGCGTGCTCGCCGGGTTCTTCGCGGGAGCCGTAGAGGGCTTTGGCCAGCGCGCGGTAAAGGGTGTCGTTCACGAGCGTGCTTTTGCCCGAGCCGGAGACGCCGGTCACGACGGTCATGACTCCGAGGGGGAATTTTGCCGTGACGCTGCGCAGGTTATGGCTCTTCGCGCCTTCAAGGGTGATCCATTTGCCGTTGAGCGCGCGCGGCGCGATGCGGTGCTGGATGGAGGCTTCGCCGGAGAGGTAGCGTCCGGTGAGCGAGGCCGGCGTTTTCATGATCTGGCCGGGAGTTCCTTCTGCGACCAACTCTCCGCCGAGGCGTCCCGCCCCAGGGCCGAGGTCGAGAACGTAGTCGGCGTGACGAATGGTGTCTTCATCATGCTCGACGACCAGAACGGTGTTGCCGAGGTCGCGCAGCGATTCCAGCGCGGCTATGAGGCGCAGGTTATCGCGCTGGTGGAGGCCGATCGATGGCTCGTCCAGCACGTAGAGAACGCCGCGCAACCGGGAGCCGATCTGCGTGGCAAGGCGGATGCGCTGGCCTTCACCTCCGGAGAGCGTGGCGGCGTTCCGCTCAAGAGAAAGATACCCGAGGCCCACCGCGGTCAGAAATTCCAGACGCTCGATGATTTCGCGTCGGAGCCTCTCGGCAATCAGTGTTTCGCGGGCGGTGAATTGCATCGCGCGGGCGGCGGCGAGCGCGCGGTTGAGCGGCAGCGCGGTGAAGTCGGCGATGGAGAGCCCACCGATCTTCACGGCGAGCGATTCAGGGCGGAGGCGGCGTCCTTTACATGCGGGGCAGACGGAGGCCGACATGTAGTGCATCATCCACTCGCGGTAGGTGTCCGAGCGCGACTCTTCGAGGGTGTCGCGCAGCCAGGCCAGTATTCCGTGAAAGCCGGTGCGCGGGCCTTCGCCTTTCGGCGGGCCGTAGAGGAGGAGTTCCTGCTGCTTTTGCGAGAGCTTGTCAAAGGGCTTCTTCAGGTCGATCTTGTATTTCTCCGCGGCGAGGCGGGTAAGCCGGATAAGGTATTGCGACGCCGACCCAGGGCCGAGCGCCCCTTCAAACAGCGGCTTCGACCAGTCGTT
>DASTXK010000051.1:0-4318 GCA_035765555.1 Acidobacteriaceae bacterium | reverse complement strand
CCGTTTGGCGGCGTGAAGCAGTCGGGGCTGGGTCGCGAAGGATCGAAGTACGGCATCGAAGAGTATCTGGAGATCAAGTATCTCTGCTTTGATGTGGCGTGAATGTAGCTGGTATTTTGAGCGTCGCAAACCGCAGATCCTTCGACTCGTTGCCGCCTGTCGGCGACAACTTCGCTCAGGATGACATCGATATGGTTAAGTGAGGATGACGAGAGCAAGAGTGGCGAGGTTTCGGTGGTGGAGGGCGGCGGGAGTTTTGTGTCTCGCGGGCATGGTTGCGGTTGGCGCGTTCGCGCAGAAGAGGGGCAAGGTGGTGAATGCGGAAGGCGCTCCGGTGGCGGGCGCGAGCGTATTGAGCGTTGAAGGAAAGCTGCTGACGAAGACGGCGGCGGACGGAACGTTTTCTGTCGCGGAGAATGTAAAGCGGGTTGAAGTTGTGGCGGCTCATTCGGTTCCGGTGTTTGCGGACATGAGCGCGGAGACGCAGGCGCGGATTGTGGTGGAGCGTCCGCTGGAGACCGTGATGGTGAGCGCGTATCGTTCGCCGCTGCCTACGGCGGATTCTCCGGCGAGCACGCGGGTGCTGACCGAGCAGGAGATTCGGCAGGCGGCCCCGATCGCGCTGGACGGCAAGCTGCGGCTGGTCCCCGGGTTCGAGTTGTTCCGGCGGTCGAGTTCGCTGGTGGCGAACCCCACAACGGAAGGCGTTTCGCTGCGCGGGCTGGGATCGACGGCAGCGAGCCGCTCGTTGGTGATGTTTGACGGGATTCCGCTGAATGATCCGTATGGTGGATGGATCCATTGGGGCGAGATTCCGGGGCCGGCGATCCGGTCGGTGGAAGTGGTGCGCGGCGGGGCCTCCGACCTGTATGGGTCGAGCGCGATTGGCGGCGTCATCAATGTGCTTCCGGTGAGGCCGAAGGGGAACAGCCTGCGGCTTAACGGCTCGTATGGCTCGCAGGCGACAACGAATGATTCGGCGCTGGCCACGCTCGGCTCGGGCGCGTGGGCGGGAATGTTCGCGGGAAGCGTGGTGGCGACGGACGGCTACACGCTGATCGCTCCGGAGTTTCGCGGGCCGGTGGACCAGCCGTCAAATGTCCACGCGCAGAACGGGCTGGCGGAGGTGGACCGCAGGCTGCCGGACGGCGGGCGCGTGTTTTTGCGCGGGTTGGTGCTGAACGAGGCGCGTCACAATGGGACACCCCTGCAGACGAACGCGATGCGGCTTTGGCGGTATGCGGCTGGCGCGGATGCGGGAAGGCTGACGCTGCGGCTGTATGGAAGCGCCGAGCACTACCGGCAGAGTTTTTCGTCGGTCGCGGCGGACCGCGCGTCGGAGAGGCTGGTGAAGCTGGGGCATGATCCCTCGAACGAGCTTGGCGCGCAGGCCCACTGGAGCCAGCCCATGGGACACAATCTGCTGCTGCTGGTGGGTGCGGACACGCGCGACGTGCGCGCGACGGACCACGCGCAGTCGTTCTTTGGCGCGGGCAGCGAGACGAGCGCGGGGAGTCATCAGCGGCAGACGGGGGTGTATGGCGAGGCGCTGTACACGCCGGCGAACTGGACCCTGAGCGGGTCGGCCCGCGTGGACCACTTCTCGAATTTTGACGCGAAGCAGTTTGCGCAGCCGGGAGGCTTTACCGCGCTGCCCACGCTGGAGGAGACGGTGGTTGATCCGCGGCTGGGCGTGGTGCGGCGGCTGACGCCGTGGCTCGCGTTGAATGCGTCGGCTTTCCGGGCGTATCGCGCGCCGACGGAAAACGAGCTTTACCGCAGCTTTCAGGTGGGGCAGCAGGTGACAAAGGCGAATCCCAACCTGAAGTCGGAGCGGGCGACGGGCTGGGAGTCGGGCGTGCAGATGAACCTGGACCGCATTGGCTCGACGGTGCGGGCGAGCTACTTCTGGACACAGGTGAACCGGCCCATTTCCGCGCTGACCCTGAGCACCACGCCGACCAGCGAGCTTTTGCAGCGCAACAATCTTGGGCAGATCGAAAGCCGGGGCATCTCGCTGGACTATTCGATTGAGGAGCAATGGTGGGCGTTCACCGGCGGCTATCAATTTGCCGACGCCACGGTGACGAAATTCGCGCAGGAGCCGGGATTGGTGGGGAACTGGATTCCGCAGGTGGCGCGCAACATGGCGACGGCGCAACTGGTGCTGCGCCAGCCGCGGTGGGGGCTGCTGAGCCTTCAGGGGCGAATGAGCGGGCGGCAGTTTGACGATGACCTGAACCAGTATCTACTGCACGGATATTTTCGGCTGGACGCCTACGCTTCGCATAACTTTGGGCAGCATGCGCAGGTGTACGCCGAGGGCGAGAACCTATTTGACCGCGCGATCGAAGTGGGGAAGACTCCGCTGCTGACGCTGGGAACTCCAAGGGAGGCGCGGGTGGGGCTGAGGCTGAGTTGGGGCGGGGAGTAATCCCATCCTTTAACGAGACGCTTCCCGTTCAAGTAGGCGCGTGTGCCGGGGGCCCCGGTCACGCGTTCCTCTACAAAGTTATGATTCGGTTTGGGCGAGGTTGTGGTTTTCGAGTGGGTCCGTTTCAAGATCGAAGAGAAGGAGCGGGCCGTCGGCGACTGGCTCGTAGGGCTTCATTCGTTCGCGCAACTCTCTCACTTTGGTTGATTCCTGCGCGCGGCGTCGCCTTGCCGAGCGCGGATTCGGATCGAAGCCGCGGATGAGCTTGTAGCGTCCGTCAAAGGTGAGGCGCCAGTCGTTCAGTCCCGAGGAAACGTAGGCGCGATTCTTCTCCACTTCGCCTTTCAGCACTGGCCCGAGCGTGAGGCTGTCCATGTCTGAGGGGCGGGGCACGCCTCCGTAGTCGAGGAAGGTGGCGGGAAGATCTAGCGTGGTGACAGCGGAGTCGTTGACGATGCCGTGCTTGACGCCGGGGCCGGCAAAAATCAGAGGCACGCAGAGCGACGGCTGGTAGGGGACCTGCTTCGCCCAGCGGCCGTGGTCGCCCAGCATCTCTCCGTGATCGCTGCTGTAGACGATGAGCGTGTTGTCGAGCTCGCCTCGCTTCTCGAGTTGCTGAACGAAAATGCCCACCCAGCGGTCGATGTTCTCAATCATGGCCGAATAGTTTCTGCGGATGTCGTTGTTCTGTTCCGGAGTGAGTCCATTCGGGCCGTTGGGCGGAGGGAAGTTGACGTTTCTCCAGCGCTCCCACATGTCGCGGGTGACGTTTTCGGGATTGTGTGGACCAGCGAAATTGACCTGCATGAACCATGGCTTGCCTTTGGGAAAGCGATTCATGAGGTCGAGGCCGCACTGGCCGATCCAGTTGTCCTGGTAGGCAAAATCGGGCAAGGTGGTGGGCTTTGTGTCCACGTAGGTATGGGCCGAGCCTCCGCCTCCTCCGCGGCTGGTGATCTCCTGAATGAAGATTTGAGCGAGATTGTGCTGATAGAGAAAGGCCATATAAGGATCGTGGGGCGCGGTCCTGCCGGAGTTTGCGGCGTCTCCTTTGCCGAGACAGTTGATGCCGTCGGAAAATCCCCATTCCTTGAGGTGAAGCTTGCCGTCAATGCCAGTGTCCCGGTCGGGCTTGTTGAGGTCGAGCTTGCCGCAGGTGGTGGTCCAATAGCCGCTGTCGCGCAGCAAGGAATAAAAGGTGGGCTCGTTCATCGGGTAGTTGACGCGATTGCTGGGGACTCCGGTGCGCTCGTAGGCCTTGCCTGAAGCCATGCAGGCGCGGGACGCGGCGCAAACAGGAGCGGCGCACGCGGCCTGGCTAAAGCGCGTGCCTCGCTGACTGAGCTTGTCGATATTGGGCGTGCGGACGGGCAGATGCGGATTGGTTCCAAGCCAGTCGAAGCGGTGCTGATCGGGAATGATGAAGAGGATGTTGGGGCACGCCGGCGGGCGTTGGCGGGGGTGGGTTTGGGTGGCGGCTTCGGCGAGCAATTTTCGTGAAGGTAAAAGAGTGGACGAGAGGAGAACGCCGCCCGCCGTTTTGAGAAAATCCCTTCTGCCGGGTTTCTTCATGGTTTCCTTTTTGTAAAAGAGATTCTGAAAGCAATTATTCAGGAGAGGCGCGGAACTTTCCAGAATCGGGCGTTGATTTCATTGTGTATTGCGGCACACGTGGCGTTGGTTGATTCAAAGATGGGAGGTGTTGATCGGGGGCGTCGGTAAACCCAGCACCCACATTCATCGATTGTTTATAGTTGCAGACGGAGGTGGTGGCGGGATGATTGCTCTTTCTTTTAGGCGTGGAACGCGATGGGCAACGGTTGCTGCTGCCGCGGTGGTTTGCTGTGGGATACTGAGCGGGCCGGCGGCGTGGGCGCAAGCGCA
>DASTXK010000050.1:0-8230 GCA_035765555.1 Acidobacteriaceae bacterium | reverse complement strand
CCGGGGTGGGGAATGTTGCCGACGGGATGCCCCTGATCGGGGTTCCGGAGCCCGCACAAAATATGCCACGGGGCGCCGATGGCGAGGAACAGCAGGAAGCCGGTGAACAGGCGCATCTCGCGCCAGCGCCGCCACTCGCCGGTGATCAGCAGGTAGGGAATTACCGCCGCCGCGAAGAAGACCGGGGCGATGAGTCCCTTGGCCAACAGCGCGATGGCCAAAGAGGCATAGGCGATATAAAAACGTGAGGGTTTTCGGTCTTCGAGTCCTGTGAGGAAACAGAAGAGTGCCAGCGTAACGAAAAACGTCAGCAGCGATTCCGGGATAAGGAACCGCGTCCACAGAAACACTCCGACTGAGGTAAGGACAGCGAGCGCCGCGTAGAATGCCGCCCGGTCGCCGTATGCGCGTCGCGACCAGAACCACGCCAGCAGTGCGCATCCCAGCACACCGAGCGTCACAGGCAGGTGTGTTGCGAAGACGTTGTACCCAAAGATGTGGTAGTCGATGGCCGCCAGCCAGTAGGGCAGCGGCGGCTTTTCCAGATAGCGGATGCCGTTGACGTAAAGCGTCACCCAGTCGCCGGTGTGGGCCATGTGCTGCGCGGCCTGTGCGTGGGTCGCGTCAGCGTCGTCAAGCAGTGACGGCGAAAACAGCGCCACGAAATGCACAGCAAAGAAGACGAGAAGCAGCAGCGTCCACGCGCGCGCGGGCGACGAATAAAGGCTTCGGGCTTGGGTGGCTGGCTCGGACCTGGGACTAAGGCGCTGGGTGGTCATGGGTTGAAAAAGCTGATTTTTCGCTCTAGTCCAGAATATCAGCCAGTGCTCGCCGCACCTGGCCGTCCAGGCACACGCGCTCCGCGCCATCCTTTCGCCAGCGCTGTGGCCGCTTCCGCTGGGCGCGGGTGGCAGCATCGTGATACGCCGAAAACGTGAAACAGAATAGAATCGGGATTGGAAAATTTACGCTCGGAACCCCCTTCTTTACGAATGACGATTCGACTTTTCAATACTCTGACAGGCCGCATTGAGGAACTGTCCCCTTCGGACGGCAAAGCCCTGCGCATGTACGCCTGCGGACCGACGGTGTACGACTACGGCCACATCGGGAACTTCCGCACGTTCCTTCAGGTGGACGTGCTGCGCCGCTTTCTGAAACTTGAGGGCATCACGCCGAAGCACGTCATGAACATTACAGACGTGGACGACAAGATCATCCGCAACGCCGCTGCGGCGGGCGTTTCCATCAGCGAGTACACGCAGAAATACGAGAAGGCTTTTTTCGAGGACCTCAACGCATTGGCCGTTGAAAAGCCGGAGATCATCGCGCGAGCGACCGAGCATATTCCCTCGATGGTTGCGCTGATTGAAAAGCTCGCGGCGGAAGACTGCGCCTACAAGACCGAAGATGGATCCTGGTATTTTCGCATCGCGAAGTTTCCGGATTACGGCAAGCTCTCGAAGAAAGACTTCAGCGGCATTACCGATGGCGCGCGTGTGGATGTCGACGAGTACGACAAGGACTCGGCGCGGGACTTCGCCTTGTGGAAGGCACCGAAACCCGGTGAGCGCAAGTGGGAGACGGCGCTCGGGCCGGGACGTCCCGGTTGGCATATTGAGTGCTCGGCTATGGCGACGGAGTATCTTGGCGACAGCTTCGATCTGCATGCCGGAGGCGAAGACCTGATGTTTCCGCACCACGAGAACGAAATCGCGCAGTCGGAGTCGGCGTCGCATAAGACATTTGCGCGGCACTGGTTCCATGTGCGTTTTCTGCTGGTGGAAGGCCGCAAGATGTCGAAGTCGGAAGGAAACTTCTACACCCTGCGCGACCTGCTGCTCAAAGGCCACAAGGCTTCGGCCATCCGGATGCTGCTGATTTCGGTGCCGTATCGCCAGCAGTTGAACTTCACGTTTGATGGGCTCGCCGCGGAAACCGGCGCGGTCGAGCGCCTGCGTACATTCCACGAACGCGTGCGCGCGGTGGTTCCAGCAGAAGAAGAAGACGCCGAGCTTGCAGTGGAGACGGCGAAGTCGCGTGAGAATTTCCACGGCGCTTTGGCCAATGACCTGAATACCGCCGAGGCCCGCGCGGCGATCTTCGATCTAGTCCGCGCCGGGAACGCCGCCATCGACGCCGGAACAGTTGGCCGCGAGAACGCGGCGGCCATGCTGGCGGTCCTCAAGGATTTTGATTCTGTTTTCGCCGTGCTGGAAGACCGCGACGCCGAGTGGACCCGGGCCGCCCTCGATTGGGCCGAGCGAGAGGGCCGTCTTGGCGAGGCTTCCGCCGAAGTCGTCGCGCAGAGCGCGCTTTCCGACGACCAGATTCAGGCGCTGGTGGACGAGCGCACCCAGGCCAAGCGCGCCCGCAACTTCGCCCGCGCCGACCAGATCAGGAACGATCTCGCCGAAAAGGGAATCCTGCTGGAAGACTCGAAGGACGGGGTGAGGTGGAGGCGAAAATGACGGAGCCGCTGTTGCGGGTTCTCCGGGAACGGCCTCTCCTGCTAGAGTTTTGTCAGGTGCATGTATGATCCATGTCCGGCTCAAACCCGAAGTTGAAGCCGCGCTCGCGGCGGAAGCGCAGGCGCGGGGAATGGCGCTCGACCGCTACCTCGAGGAGATTGTTGCGACGCGAAACACCACCGCTCACGAGGACCGCTCTGAACGCAAAAGAGCCATAGAGGCAATGATGCAATTCGCCCGCAAGCACTCCCTCCAGAGCGGCGGGCAGAGCATCAAGGACATGCTGCACGAAGGGCATAAGTACTGATGCTGTTTGTGTTGGATGCTTCGGTCGCACTCAGTTGGTGTTTCGTGGATGAGGCATCTTCTGAGAGCCGGGCCGTTTTGAATTTCCTGCTGGATAACGATGCGGAAGTGCCTGCTATATGGCCTTTGGAGATCGCGAACACGCTGGCAGTAAACGAGCGGAAAGGACGGATTACGACAGCGCAATCCGATGAGTTTCTGGCGACGCTTGCGGACTTGAACATTCGTGTTGAGGCCCATCTCTCTGCATTGACCGCGAGGGACGTGTTCCCTTTCATTCGCCGCTACGGGTTGAGCGCGTATGATGCTGCGTATTTGGAATTGGCGAAGCGAAAGGGATTGCAACTGGCCACGTTCGACCGTCAACTGATCGCCGCCGCACCGCAGGAAGGCGTGCAGTTGTTCAATTTCCAGTCCTTCGCGAATTAGCTTCGCTCGCATTCCATGGCTGACAATTTTGCCCAGACCGTAAAGCAGCAGGCCGATATCGTCAAGATCATCGGTGAGTTTGTGCGGCTCAAGAAAGCCGGGGCGCAGAACTACACCGGGCTGTGTCCGTTCCATTCGGAAAAGACGCCGTCATTTTCCGTCCATGCCGGACGCCAGTTTTACCACTGCTTCGGCTGCGGACAGTCGGGCGACGTCTTCTCCTTTATCCAGAAAATCGAAAATGTCGGCTTCATCGAGGCCGTCAAAACTGTGGCCGTCAAATGTGGGATTCCGCTGCCCAAGCGCGAATTTACATCTGCCGAGGAAGCTGCCGAAAGCCGCCAGCGCGGCAAGTTGATCGAGCTGCACGAGGCCGCCGCCGAATGGTTTGAGCAGCAGTTGCGCTCGCCCGAGGGTGCGCTCGCCCGCGAATATCTCACCGGGCGCGGCATGACCGAGGAGGGAATCGCCAAATTCCGCATCGGCTACGCGCCCGACTCCTACAACGCCCTGCGCGACCGCCTGCAATCTATGGCCGACCTCGAAACCCTTCGCGCCTCCGGCCTCTTCAGCTTTAAGGAGCAGGAAGACGGTACTTCCGGCCACATCTATTCTCGCTTTCGCAAGCGCATCACCTTTCCCATTGCCAGCGAATCCGGGCGCATCATCGCTTTCACGGCGCGCGCTCTCGACAGCGGCGACAAGGCCGGAGCGAAATACATCAACTCGCCGGAGACGCCGCTCTACACCAAGGGCCACGTCCTCTTCAATTTGGATAAGGCACGGCAGTCGATCCGCGAGGCTGATTTTGCCGTGCTGGTCGAGGGCCAGATGGACTGTATCTCGGCTTATCTGGCCGGGATCACCAACATCCTCGCGACCAGCGGCACGGCTTTTACCGAGGCCCAGGTTCGGCTGCTGCGCCGCTATACCTCGCGAGTCATTGTGAACTTCGATCCCGATACGGCGGGAGCTAACGCGGCGGAAAAATCCATCGCGCTGCTCACCGAGGAAGGCTTCGACATTAAAGTCGTTACGCTGGAGGGTGGCCTAGATCCCGATCGCTACATCCGCAAGCGCGGCGCGAAAGAGTACATGGCCGCGTTGCGCGGCGCACGTCGCTATCAGGATTATTTGCTGGAGCGCGCTCGCCAGCTTTTTCCCCCGCGCACACCGGACGCCAAGATCAAGGCGCTCAATTTTCTCCTGCCGCACATTCGCCGGATGCCCAGCCGCATCGCCCGCGATGAGTTCGCGATGGACGCGGCGCAGAAGCTCGGCATCGACTCTGCGCTGGTGCGCGAGGAGTTGAAGCAGGCCGCAGCAAAGCGCAGAGATTCATTGGGCGCGCAGGGAACCGCGCCCTTCACCCGCGCCGAGCAGATCTTGTTGCAGGCGTTTTCCTCTCCGCAATCGAGTGCGCTTTATCATTCTGCCGAAGCCGCCTGGGGTAAGCACCAGCAGGACTTCACACGCATGCGCGAAGACGTGCGCGAAATACTCGACCGGCTCCGCTCGCGCGAACCCGATGCGGATCCCATGCAGTCGCTCGAACCGGAACAGCGGCAGGCGCTTGCCGGAGTTTTAGTCTCCGTGCATGGGGCCGATCCTGAACCTGAACACGTCAATTCCGCCATCCTCACGATGCGCCGGGCCTCGCTTGAGCAGGAGCAGCGCGCCACCCGCGCGGCTTTGCAGGAAGCCGAACGTGCCGGAAAGGTGGAAGAAATTCTGTCGCTGAGCGTTAAGGTGCAGCAGATCGCGTCGCAGTTAAGGAGCCTCGGCTGACCGCGAACCACTCACCTCTAACTCTTGCCGCCGCGCTCGCGCGTGGCGCTGAGCGCCTGCAAGACCTGCCCACTGCGCGACGCGATGCTGAATTGCTGCTGCGCCATGCGACCGGGCACGATCGCGCCTTTCTGCTGACCCATCCCGACGATGAACTTACACCCGAACAGCAGATGCTTTACGAACAATGGCTCGAACGCCGCGCACGGCATGAACCTGTCCAATACATTTTGGAAGAGCAGGAGTTTTATGGACTCGCCTTTCGTGTCACGCCCGACGTGCTAATTCCGCGCCCTGAAACTGAGCACCTTGTGGAGGCTGCCCTGCACCGGCTCGCGCATGACGCACCAATACGCATTGTCGACGTGGGCACCGGATCGGGAGCCATCGCCATCGCTCTCGCCCACACGTTCCCGCACGCGTCTGTCACCGCGCTTGATAGCTCCCGGCCCGCGCTGGAAATTGCCCGACAGAATGCCGAGCGCCACCGGCTGAAAGACCGCATCCGGTTTCTCGAATCAGACCTGCTCGCCGCCGTCGCCGGAGAGAAATTTGATGCTATCGTCTCGAATCCACCTTACATCGCGGACAGCGAATTTTTGGAAGAACAGGTGTGTAACTACGAACCGAAAGCCGCGCTTTACGCAGGCTCATCGGGTCTTGAGATTTACGAACGGTTGATCCCCCAGGCGTGGGAAGCCTTGAAACCCGGCGGCTGGCTGCTGCTGGAAATCGGGCACGGTCAGCGCGACGCACTCGCGGCGCAGCTTGCGGATTGGAGTGAAGTGGAGTTTGTGAGCGATCTTCAGGGAAATCCACGAGTGGCTTGTGCGCGTCGGATTTAATTCCGTTTGCGGCCCCGCTCCAGTTGAAGCTCACGGTAAAGCTCGCTCTTGGAAACGCCGCGTTCCTTCGCGATGCGCTTGAGGGCGTCTTTTTCGTCCAAACCCTCGGACCTGGCCAACTCATCCATCTGCTCTCGAAGTGATAAGCGCCGCTCTTGTCCTTCTGCCTGCGGCCGCGCCTCTATCAGCAAGACCATTTCGCCGCGCATTCTGTCCCTCTCAGCAAGCTGCGCACGGACATCACTCACTGTTCCTCGCAAAAATTCCTCATGAATCTTCGTCAGCTCGCGGGCGAGCACCACGCGGCACTCCGGCCCGAAGACGAATTCCACATCGACCAGCGCCTCCAGAATCCGATGCGGAGCTTCGTAAAGAACGAGCGTCAGCGGCCTTGTCAATCCGGCACGTACCTCTTCGAGCCGTGCCCGCCGTGCCGAAGTCTTTGGCGCCAGGAACCCTAGGAACAGAAATTCATCCGTATTCAGCCCGGAGGCAATCAACGCACTCAGCGCCGCGTTCGCGCCCGGCACCGGAACCACCGCGACTCCCGCCTCAAGCGCCGCCTTTACCAGCAAGCTGCCGGGGTCGGAAATTCCCGGCATACCGGCGTCGGAGACGACAGCAATGCGCGCTCCCGCGCGAAGCTCCGCGACCAACTCGGCTGTGCGCGCGGCCTCATTGTGTTCATGCAGGCTCAGCACCGGAGTATCGATATCAAAATGATTCAGCAGCTTGCGCGTCTGCCGCGTATCCTCGCAGGCGATGCAGTCCACGAAGCGCAGCACGCGCAACGCCCGCAGCGTAATGTCCTCAAGATTTCCAATGGGAGTGGCGACCAGATAAAGCCCCGGGGCGAGCGGTTTCTGTTCCGCTGCTTCAGCCTCGCCGCTCATCAGCTTTCGCGCTCAAAGCGGCGATGTTCGGCCAGCAGGCCCATGCTGTTGCTCAGATTCTGCCAGGTCACGATGCCTACGATGCGTCCGCGCTCGGCCACCGGAACCAGCGACATGCGCCCGCCAGCGACCCGCCGGATCATCAGCCCCAGTGAGTCTTCCGGCTCGGCGACCTGAAAGGCCCGCGACATGATGGACTGCACATATCCATTGCCGCCGCTCCGCAGGGCCTGCAAAATTCCCTGCCGCGAAACCACGCCCACAAGGTTCGCGCCGCGCACCACGGGGAACTCGTCCTGCAAACTGTGAATGGCTTTGTAGAGCGCGTCGGCGAGGGTGTCCGAAGGCGACATGGTGGAGAACTCCGTCAGCATCACATCACGCATCCGCACCGTTTCCACAACGGATTGGAAGACGACGCCCTGGTCTTCAAGCTGCGCGCCGATGAAGACGAAGAACCCACCCAAAATCAGCCATGGACCGATGCCGAGCGCGCCTCCATTGTTAGGCAGCGCTACAAGCGCCAGCCCTGCGATCATGGCCAGCACGCCGAGCGCTTGTCCCATTCCGGAAGCCGCCTTGGTGGCCTGCGCCGCGCCCTTTGTACGGGCAAAGCCGCCGCGGACGAGCCGCCCCGCGTCCAGCGGATACGCCGGCACAAAATGCAGCGCGCCCAGCAGCGCGCTCAACCAGACCAGTGAGCGCATCAGATGCTCCGGCGTAATCAGCGGCTGGGCAATCAACGAGACCTGTGGCGACGCGCTGGCGATGAGCGCGGCGACGATTCCGGCGAACAGCAGGCTGGCCGCCGGACCAACCATGGCCATGGCCCGTTGCACTTTGGGTTCAACCGCGTGCTCCGCGCTGTCTGGACCGGAGTAGGCGAACAGACCACCGATTGGCAGCAGCAGAACGCTGCGAATCCGCAAACCGTGCCAGGCGGCCGTGATGAATCGCGCAATCTCCCGCACCAGGACGACCAGCACCAGAGCCAGCCACAACGCCACGCCGCGCCACGCGCTTACCCCAGCGGCTGACGCCAGCAGCCAGTAAGCAAGCGGCAGCACAAAAAACGTGTGGACGCGGAGATCGACTCCGAACCATCGCCCAAGCGGAAATGACCACGCCCGCATTGCCTGACCGCACCTGCCTTTCCGACCGTTCCACTTATTGTAGCGGGCGGCCTTGGTAGCATGAGGCGATGCGCGTCATTGCCGGAGAATTTCGTTCCCGCCCGCTCGCTGCTCCCAAAGGCCGCGACACCCGCCCCACCAGCGACCGATTGCGCGAAACACTATTCAACGTGCTGGCGCCACAAGTTGCTGGGGCGGTCTGCCTTGATTTGTATGCCGGCTCTGGGGCCGTCGGCATTGAGGCCCTGAGCCGGGGCTCAAGCGAGGCGATTTTTGTGGAGAGCGCCGAATCCGCGCTGCGGGCCATCCGCGCAAACTTGTCATCGCTCGGCATTCGCGGAGGATACGCGCTTGAGGCTCGTTCA
>DASTXK010000049.1:0-5570 GCA_035765555.1 Acidobacteriaceae bacterium | reverse complement strand
ATTGTCGATGATGCTTAGCTTGTACGTCACGCTCGGCATTTTCCTGCTTCTCGCCGTACGCGATCCATCATCGCACCGCAGCCTGATTGCCTTCGCCGCCTGGTCGAGCTTTGCTCACGCCGCGGTAATGGGCTTTCAGTCGTGGCGCCACATGATTGCCCCACGTGAACTGATCGGCGTTGCTGTTTTCATAGTGATTGGCGTGGTCTTGATCGCGCTCGCGCCTCCTAAATCCGCCGCAAAGCGCAGCGTCTATCAGACGCGCTGACGGAAGGCGTCTCAGCGTTCAGGTGTTGTTTTGCGATGACAACCTTGCGGAAGACGTTGAGGATGGAGGAAGGTCTCGTCAACCCGTGCGCTGCCCGTTTGACTCCGGAGCACCTCTTGCTCCCCCAAAATATCGCCTGGACTCAGGAAGAAAAAGCAGCCAGGCGATACCGGCAAATATCAAAGCGTGAACGGCCAGCTCGCGTCGATCTCCAAATGCACTCAGCCCAACGTGAAAAGCCATCCATGCGAGCGCCAGCCAGCGCGCCCAGTTGCTGCCGCGGAGCATGAATGCTCCCGCCAGGATCGCTACAATTTCGGTGATTTCAATCGAAATGCCGTCCGGCTGTCGCAGATTATGAATATGGTAGACAGCGCCAATGATTCCCACGGCGAGAAAAAGGCAGGCGACAACAAGAACTGGAACCGGACGCCGGACCGCGTTCATGGCAGCACCTCGACCGTACTCTATCACGACGCCGGGGTGACAATTATCTTGCATACGTAGAGGATGAGTGGGTGGTCCAGTTCCGGAGATGCTGAGGCTTTCTCCGAACTGGGGAGAGTTGCCACACAACAAAGGAGAAGGAAAAATGTTCGACCTCAGCACGTCCGATGAATTTCCCTTCAAGCCATCGTTCTTCTCAAGTCCACCATTTCGCTCTTACTTCTTCGTCGGCGACACGCTGCTGCTTGTTGTGACTCTGTCAATTCTTGAGGTTGTGATCGTTAGTGATTGGTCGCGTCTTTCAACCATCAGTGTTTATTGGCTTGGCCTCGTCGGTTTCAGCATGATTGCCATTTGGGTTTTCGCTTTGCGGTACTACCGCAGAATTCATAATGCCTATCGAAGCGGCGAAAACAATCCACTCGACGACGGTTCTCTCGTTGCAGTCGCGATGTCGTCTGCTGCTGGCATGATCCATTGGGGGTTGTTTTTTGCCTATATGATGACAGCGGGAACCCTCATGCAATTAGCCCGAGTTCTTGCTAATCGCTGATGTCCCAAACTGCATCAGCCGAACGGCAGGAGCAGCAATGGCAAAAGGTGTATGCGCGTAGACGAGGTTCTGCGGGAAGTTGCGTGCGTGCGGCGCGCGGGCGGGAGCGCCGAGGTGTCCGGCGTGGAGTACGACTCGCGTCTCGTGAAGCCGGGGTCGCTGTTTGTGGCAATGCGCGGCGAGTCCACCGACGGGAACCGCTATATCGAAAAAGCAATTGAGGCGGGCGCGGCGGCGGTCATCACGGATTCGGCTACGGCGTTTGATGAGGCTGCGCGGAAGCATCCCGAGATTGCGCTGGCCGAAGTGGCGCATGGGCGACGCGCGCTGGCCGAGGTGGCGGCGAATTTCTTCTCTCATCCTGAGCGGCAACTGGCCCTGAGCGGCGTGACGGGAACCAACGGCAAAACCACAACAGCGTTTCTGCTGGACGCGATGCTGAACCACGCAGGCCGGAAGACTGTCCTGATCGGCACGATTGAGTATCACGTCGCGGGCGCGGTGCGGCCTTCTCCGCACACCACTCCGGAGTCGCGCGACCTGCTGGCGCTGCTCCGCGAAGGAGTGGACACAGGCGCAACCGAGGCCGTGATGGAGGTTTCTTCGCACGCGCTGGAGCAGGGCCGCGTACACGGGCTTGGGTTCGACACGGCCATCTTCACCAACCTCACGCGCGACCATCTGGACTTTCACGGCACCATGGAGAAGTACTTCGCGGCCAAGCGCAGGCTGTTCGATGGAAGTCTGCTGCGGCCCCCTCGCGTGGCGGTACTGAACATCGACGATCCCTACGGCTCGGAGCTTGCGTTGACGGCGCGCGAGTCGGGCAGCGAGATTTTCTCTTATGGATTGGGCGTCGGGGAATTTCGCGCCGAGGGCGTTTCCATGGCCGCGAGTGGGATGAGCTTCACGCTGCAAAGCCCGTCGGGCGCGGCGGAAATTCAGACGCGGCTGACCGGAAAGGTGAATGTCTACAACCTGCTGGCGGCGTGCGCGGCGGGATACGCGCGCGGCCTGACTTTGGAAGAAATCGCGAGCGGAGCGGCGTCGCTGCGCTGTGTTCCGGGAAGGTTTGAGACGGTGGACGCGGGGCAGCCCTTCACCGTAGTGGTCGACTACGCGCACACCGATGACGCGCTGCGGAACCTCACAGCGCTGGCGCGGGAGTTTGTCCGGGACAACGGCGGGCGCGTCATCACGCTCTTCGGCTGCGGTGGCGATCGCGACAGAACGAAGCGTCCGCTGATGGGGCGCGCGGCGGGCGAGGGCAGCGATCTTGTTTTCCTCACGTCGGACAATCCGCGCAGCGAGGAGCCGGAGGCGATTCTTGCGGACGTGGTTCCGGGGCTTGACGCGACCGGCGTGAAGTATATGCTCGAACCCAGCCGGGAGAAGGCGATCCGCATGGCCCTCGAAGAGGCGCGCGCGGGCGACATTGTTCTGCTGGCGGGCAAGGGACACGAGAAAACGCAGACGTTGAAGAGCGGCCCGGTCCCGTTTGATGACGCGGCGGTAGCGCTGAAAATTTTGCAATCCCCTGGTGTGTTGCGGCGGACAGGAGCGGGCGCATGAAGCTCGAATTACGGCAGGCGGCGCACTGGTGCGGTGGGGAATTGCAAGGCGCTGGCTCGGAGAGCGGGGGGGCCGAGCGCGTTGCGGCGGGCTATTCGATTGATTCGCGCACCATCGCGCCGGGCGAGCTTTTCATCGCCATCAAGGGCGAGCGTTTTGACGGACACGATTTTCTCGCCGATGCGTTTTCCCGAGGCGCGGTGGGAGCGATCGTCGCCCGCGACAAACTCGCGAGCGCGAGAAAGAAATCCGGGGCGAAATCGCTGCTTGTGGTCGATGACACGCTGAAGGCCCTGCAGCGGCTTGCCTCGACGGCGCGGCGGCATTGGGGCAAGCGCGTGATCGGCATCACGGGCTCTGCCGGGAAGACCACCACGAAAGAAGCCGTGGCCAAAGTCCTGAGCGCGAAGTACTCTGTGCTGAAGTCGCAGGGAAACCTCAACAACGGATTTGGCCTGCCGCTGCAATTGCTCAAGCTTGAGCCGGAGCATCAGGTTGCCGTCATCGAAATGGGCATGTCCAACGCGGGCGAGATTGCCGCGCTCGCTCACATCGCCGCTCCCGACTGGGGCGTGGTCACGAACGTGGGCACGGCGCATGCGCAGAACTTTGCCGACGGCGTGGCCGGAATCGCGCGCGCGAAATATGAGCTGGTCGAAGCTCTGCCCGCGCACGGAGTGGCTTTTCTGAATTGCGATGACCACTACGTGTCGCAGTTTGGGCGCGACTTTCGGGGCAAGGCGGTCTACTTTGGCTGCGGCCCCTGCGCCGATCCGCGCGCGGCCTCCATTGAGCCGCTGGGCGCGGAGGGCCAGAGGGTGGAAGTCCGCGCGGGCGAGCAGCAGGCGGAAATGCGCCTGAAGCTGCTTGGCCGCCACAACGTGGCAAACGCCATGGCCGCCATCGCGGTGGGACTCCAGGCTGGGGTTCCGCTGAAGGCGTGCTGCGCCGCACTGGCCGAGCTTGAGCCGGAGGACAAGCGCGGGCAGGTGCTCACCATCGGCGGAGCCACGGTCATCAACGATTGCTACAACAGCAATCCCGAGGCGCTGAAGGCGATGATCGGCACTTTGGCCGCAATGCCGGTGGGCAAGGGTGGGCGCCGGATTCTGCTGGCAGGCGCAATGCTGGAACTTGGCGCCGAGGCTGCCGCGCTGCACGCCGCCTGCGGACAAGCCGCCGCCAAGGCCGGGATCGACGCGGTAATCGGAGTTAGCGGCGACGCCCGCGCTCTGGCGGAGGCGGCCCGAAACGCGGGCGCGGAAGCCCTCTTTTTCGAGACTCCCGAGCAGGCCGGCGAGTGGCTGCGGACAGCGGCGAAGCCCGGCGATGTGGTGCTGCTGAAGGCATCGCGCGGGGTGCGGCTGGAGCGCGCTCTGGACGCCTGGCGGGCCAGCTAAAGTCCTCCCTTTTAATCGAACATTCATCAATTCATTGCATCCACCCACCCGTGGTGGGGCATCAAAATACTCAGAATTGAAGGGTTTACGCTGGCGGTCAAAAAATGAAGAGGGAGGGCTTTGTACGATGAGAAAGCAATTTCGCAGTCTGATTCCATTTGTAGTTGCCGGCCTCATGCTGGCGGTGCCTGCTCCGTTTGTCCTGGGCCAAACCACGGCTGCGGAGACTGACCAGTCCACGGCGGCGCAGAATAATCAGTCCACGGCCGCGGAGAACAATTTGCGTGCGGCGATCATGAACGACGCGCTGAAGAAGGACCAGTTTAAGAATGTTCATGTCGCGGTCAATAACGGCACCGTGACGCTGAGCGGGACGGTGGACCTTGCCGAAGCGAAACGCAAGGCCGTTGACCGCGTGCGCCATGTGAAGGGTGTGGAGGCGATCAACAACCAGATTGAGGTTGCCGGGCCCACCATTCCCGACGCCGAGCTACAGCAGGAGGTGGTGAAGAAGGTGCAGTACGACCGGCTGGGCTACGGTACGACGGCTTTCAACGCCATCAGCGTGAGCGTGAACAATGGGGTGGTCACGCTCGGCGGGCACGCCTATGGCCCGGTTGACGCCGACTCGGCCGTGGCCACCGTGCTGAACATGAAGGGCGTCAAGGACGTGATCGACAACATTCAGGTTGATCCCGTTTCGCCCATGGATGACCGCATCCGGATCGCGGAATACCGGTCGATTTACGGTTTTCCGTCGCTGAACAAGTATGCGATTGATCCGGCCAAGCCCATCCGCATCTCCGTGCAGAATGGGCACGTGACGCTGTACGGGCAGGTGGATTCGGAAGCGGACAAGAACACGGCGGGAATCCGCGCCAAGACGGTGCCGGGCGTCTTCTCCGTCACCAATGACCTGCAGGTTGCCGGCCAGCCCGCGGAGAAGTAACCTGCGCGGTCAACTCAACCAGCCCCGCTTCGGCCACTTCAGCCGGGCGGGGCTTCTTCTTTGCTTTCGGTAAACTTGACCTATGGGATTTTTTCGGAGCGTGGGCGTCACGCTGGAAATGATCAAGTGGGAGCACTCGGTCTTCGCGCTCCCGTTCGCGCTCACCGGAGCCATGCTGGCCGCGGGCGGGCTTCCGCGCCCCATGCAGCTTGTGTGGATCATTGTCTGCATGGTCACGGCGCGCTCTGCGGCCATGGCATTTAATCGCTGGGCAGACGCACGGCTGGACGCCGAGAATCCGCGCACCCGAATCAGGGCCATTCCCGCCGGGCTGCTCTCTCGCGCCTTCGTGGGCGGATTCACCGTAGTGATGGCGGTGAT
>DASTXK010000048.1:0-3733 GCA_035765555.1 Acidobacteriaceae bacterium | reverse complement strand
ATCCGGCTTTGAAGCCACGCCCACGATGGTGACATCGATCGACCTCGCATAACGAAGAAAGGCGCGCAATTCGGTGGTGTTTCCCGAATTGGAAAGCACGACCAGAACATCGCCACGTACCAGCATGCCCAAATCGCCGTGCGCCGCCTCAGCTGGATGTACGTAAAAGGCAGGCGTTCCGGTTGCAGCCAAGGTCGCAGCCCACTTGCGCGCAATATGGCCCGATTTGCCCATTCCCGTGACTATGACGCGGCCAGTACAGGCAAGAAGAGCTTCGCAAGCCTCCGCGAAAGACTGGTCGAGGGAATTCGCCAACAGATCGAGCGCGCGGGCCTCCAAATTGATGACTTCGGCGCCTCGTCGCAAAATCACATCTGACGATGGGCGCGTTGTATGATGGGTTTGAACGGTCACTGATCGTGCCCCCCACTTTCTGGCGATCGGCACCCAAGTGTGGCAATCCTCACACGCCATTGCAAAGTCATTTTTTGGGCAGCGCATCCTTGTAATCGCGTGGTTAACGGCTTGCCTGCGCGCGGCAGGTTTGTGCTAACCGCAATTGCATCCGGCTCAATGTCGTTCCGACCGCTCGCCTCAAAGCAGCCAATCTCGACCTGTAGTCGTCATGCGCGGGTTCAACTGAAGCATGTTCATTCCAGCATTGCGAGCACATATCTGGGGTGTAGTAACGCTGCCCAGAGAACTGAGCGGCCGCAATGACATCATCCATCGGCACTTCAGAACAGGTGAGCACGAATGCTGGACAAAATCACTCCGGTAATACTTTGCGGAGGGAGTGGTACTCGCCTGTGGCCACGTAGCCGTGCGGCAAGGCCCAAACCCTTCCTTCCTCTTCTGGGCGATCAATCACTTTTCGAGGAAGCGCTTGTACGGTGCCAGGGCCAACACTTCGACAAGCCTCTAGTCGTTACGGGGGCAGCCCATGTCCAATTGGTCGAGGATGCCCTCTTTCGCGCGGGCAGAGACGCAGAGGTAATCGTCGAGCCGTGCCCGCGAGGGACGGCTGCAGCTGTGGCATTGGCAGCCGTTCGTCTTCCAGACAGCGCGATCCTGCTCGTTTGTCCAAGCGATCACCACATCGGTCGCCGTGATGTCTTCATCCAGGCTTCCGGCGAAGCGGCAACATTGGCTGAGCAGGGCTGGCTCGTATGCCTGGGCATCGATCCCGCAGCCGCAGAGACTCGTTTTGGGTATATCCAGCGCGGCGAAGCGCTTGATGGCGTCGGTTTTCGGGTGCGGCAGTTTGTCGAGAAACCGGATAAGGAAACCGCCGAAACGTATCTGACTTCCGGAGATTTTGCCTGGAACGCGGGGATCTTTTGCTTTCGTGCGGGCGACTATCTTGCTGAACTCGAAAAATACCGTCCGGACATGACTGCTGCCGTTCGATCGGCTGCAGAATTGGGGCAAAAAAAGGATTTCTGCTTTCACCCGAGCGCGGCGATCTATTCCGCGATTCGAGCAGAATCGTTAGACTACGCTCTAATGGAAAATACGGACCGGGCGGCGACGGTAATGGCCGAGATGGCTTGGTCGGACATAGGCGACTGGCAAACCCTGAAGAGAATGCGCGAGCAGGATGCAAACGGGAATTCAGTTCGCGGCTCCGGCAACGTGATCGATTGCCGGAACGTCCTCATCGACTCTGATGGTCCCAAGGTTCACGCCATCGGGCTCGATAACGTGATCATCGTAGTCGATGGCGATGATGTTCTGATCTCGAGCACGGCTGGATCGATGCGCATCGGTGAACTGGGGAAGGACGCGGATAAATAGAGGCCGTCCAGCTGTTGCATGTTGGCAACAATTTATCGAAAATGCTGCGCTGCGATGGAACTGGTTCCCAGCGCTTTGCGTCTGGCCTTTGTTGCACAAGCTCCTAATTCTGGTCAGTAAATTTTGCCCCATAGGATGAGAAGCTGATCAATTAAGCTCGCAGAACGTGATAGTATTCCTCCTTGGCTGGCACGAAGCTTCTCGGTAATGGGAACGGCGACGCGTCTGCGGAATTATGCAGCAGGGTGCATTAAATTCGAAGTACTGTAGTTCCTTTGAGTAAATATGAAGAAAGGGGTTCATTATGAGGCAATTGTATACGGGCGCACTAACCGCGCTTGCCCTAGTGATCGGGATGAGCAGCCAGGCGGATGCCCAGGCATTTCGTGGATTCCGCGTTGAAGCCCAAGGCGGCTACAGCCAGTTCAGCGCTGATGGCATGCATCACAGTCACTGGGGCGTCGGCGCGGCTGCCGGTGCCGACTTTGATCTGGGTGGCTTCATCCTTGGCGCAGAGGGAACTTTCTGGTGGGCTCCATCAGAAGTTCACGGCATTGACGGCGCCGGCTGGGTGAATCACAAGACCTTCGAAGAGTGGGGTCTCGCGGCTCGCGCCGGCGTGATGGTTACCCCGTCAACGCTCGTTTATGGCAAGGTTGGATACGTCAACAACGAGCAGCGCAAGGAATTCATTCCCTTCGCAGCGCCCGATGGCGATCCTGGCTCAGTTAACACGCCGGGCTACTACTATCATCATTTCCACACCAATGGTTATCAGTGGGGTGGTGGAATCGACCAATTCGTCGGAAACAACCTCTATGTGAGCGCGGAAGGACGCTACTCGCGTTACAACGACCATACACACACGATAACCGGACTTGTCGGCATTGGTTATGTGTTCGGCGCTCCGGTTGCGGCTCCTCCCCCGCCGCCGCCTCCGCCACCTCCGCCGCCTCCGCCGCCTCCGCCGGCGACGCAGACCTGTCCGGATGGCACGGTGATCCCGGCGACCTCGACTTGCCCGGCTCCGCCGCCTCCGCCTCCGCCGCCGCCTCCGCCGGCGCCAGAGCGCGGCTAAGCCTTACAGGCTACGCAAAAACGGGAGGGAGGGCTTCGGCCCTCCCTCTTTTTTTGCTCCGAGCAGGCGGAGTGGAGCTTTGCGACCGCTACTTAGGAGCTAATCGATCCTGAGAGGCGCGAAAGACTTCACCAGCCGGTCGATCGCCAGCATCTGCTCAAGGTAGGAGCGAAGCGCATCGAGCGGCAAAGCGCTCGGCCCGTCGCAGAGCGCTTTGTCGGGATCCGGGTGGGCCTCAAGAAAGAGCCCTGCGATCCCAAGCGCCATACCCGAACGGGCGAGCGCAGTCGCCTGAGCTCGCCTTCCTCCAGCGCTGTTGGCGCGGCCGCCGGGCTCCTGCAGCGCGTGGGTGGCGTCGAATACAACAGGCGCCATCGGCTTCATCAAATCCATGCCCAGCATGTCGACAACAAGGTTGTTGTAGCCGAAGCTGCTTCCACGCTCGCAAAGGATGACCTTGTCGTTCCCGGCTTCGCGGCACTTGGCGATGATGTGCCGCATCTCCTGCGGAGCGAGAAATTGCGGCTTCTTGACGTTGATTACGGCTCCGGATCGGGCGATCGCCACCACCAGGTCCGTTTGGCGAGCGAGGAAAGCGGGCAGTTGGAGGATGTCCGCGACCTCGGCGACAGGCGCTGCCTGCCACGGCTCGTGAACGTCTGTCAGCACCGGAACCGAAAACCGCCTTTTCACCTCAGCCAACGTGTGCAGGCCTTTCTCAAGGCCCGGCCCGCGGAAGCTGTTGATCGAGGAACGGTTCGCCTTGTCGAACGAGGCTTTGAACACGTAGGGGATGCCGAATCCGGAGGTCACCTCGACGAACTTCGCCGCCACCTCCATCACGATGTCTTCGTCCTC
>DASTXK010000047.1:0-5774 GCA_035765555.1 Acidobacteriaceae bacterium | reverse complement strand
CAACTGGAAGTCGAAGCGCCACAAAAACCGGCGGGCGCTCTTCACCCCAAGGGTCCCGTCTCCGTGACGGGACGCACACGCGCGCTGATGAGGGCCAGGGCCAGGGCCGAGCAGGTTTATCAAAAGCTCATCTTCAATGTGGCCGACACCACCGGTCTGGAGTTTGAGCGGGCCGAGCGCGCATCCATCATCAGCCTCTGCATGCTCTGCCGGCGGCTGGACCCGCAGGAATCCCGGCACCTGATCGCGCAACTTCCGTCCCTGCTACAGCCCCAACTGGAACAGTGCCTCGACGGGCCGGACCGCATGGTGACAGCCGACGCAATTCGCGACGAAGTGGGCCGCGTGCTTGGAATCCCGCCCGAAGTGGCGGAGTCCACCATGCAGGCGGTTTTTCGCGCCGTGAGCAAGACCGTGTCCGAGGGACAGATCGATGAGGTGCGCGGCGGTTTGCCCGCGGACATGAAGTATTTCTTTCCAGAGCCATGGAGCGGTTTACCGCGGCGCCGGGCAGGGTAGAAAAGGCCCCACCGCCTCTGATGCGGCCCAGTCGACAGGAGGTGTTCGTTGTCACCGCAGAAGATAGCAGTGCTGACAAGTGGCGGTGATGCCCCAGGAATGAATGCCACCGTGCGCGCGGTGGTCCGGAGCGCCATTCGTCGCGGCTGGCAGGCGGTTGGGATCGAGTCCGGATTTGCCGGGCTACTCTCAGGGCAGTTCCGCTCATTGGACAGCCACGACGTGAGCGGGCTCATTGAGAAAAGCGGGATTTTTTTGCGCACCACGCGTTGTCACGAGTTCCGGCAGGAGCGGGCCCAGGCAAAGGCGGTTGCGAACCTCCGGGCACACAACATCACAGGCCTGGTCGTGATTGGCGGCAACGGGTCGCAGGCCGGCGCTCTCGCCATCGCGCAACAAGGCTTCCCGGTAGTTGGCATCGCAGTCACGATTGACAATGACGTTTTCGGGACGGACGTAACAATAGGTGTGGATACGGCGCTGAACGTGGCTCTGGAGGCGATTGATCGCATCAAGGTGACGGCTGTGTCGCAAAAGCGGGCGTTCCTTGTGGAGGTGATGGGGCGGGATTCGGGCTATCTCGCGCTGGCCTCCGGAATAGCCGGGGGAGCGGAGCTGATTTTAATCCCCGAGATCGAAGTTGATCTCGAGGCGGCAGCAGACCAACTGCTCGGGGCGTACCAGCGCGGGCACGCTCATGCCATTGCAGTGGTGGCGGAAGGGGCCCGATACAACGCCGACGCGTTTTCGGCGTATGTTGCGGCCAATCCGAAATATGCCCAGATCAGGCTGCGTGAGACGAAACTGGATTATGTGCAACGAGGCGGCGTGCCGGGAGTAGCAGACCGGCTGCTGGCTTCATATATGGGGGTCGCCGCCTGCGAGTGCTTCGCTCGCGGCGAGCACGCTGTCCTTGTCGGAATGGTGGCGGGAAAGGTGGCCGTGACGGGACTTCCAACGGTCGTGTCAACCCAGAAAGTTCTCGACCCGGAGTTACTTCGGCTCTGGGATGAACTGAGAGACTGAACGTTTTTTGACTGATTGACGGCTGGCTTTCCCGCTGAGCGCAATCGCCGCTAAAGCGAAGATCATCGGGAAGCATTCCAGCGTATAGCGCGGCTCGGGAGCGGCGATGGTGAGCAACAGCGCGCATCGCATCAGGACAAACGCCAGCATGGCTGCCGATAGCGGCGGCCATTTCTTCAGCCCCCAGGCCGCAAAAATCAGGTACAGCAGATTCAGTCCCACGTAGCTCCAGGCGAAGATGGTCTCCCCCTCATGCGCCTGGAACCGCCACCATCGCAGCTCAATCCACAGCAGCGCGGTACGCGGGCGCAGCCACATATCGGCCAGCCGCGCGACCGGCAGCCCAAGATAGTAGCGCACCGGATGGTCGTGAACGCGCTCGGCTGCGAGTGCGGCAAAGCGGGCGTCGATCTCGGGCGTAAGCGTAGTGGTCTGGTTGTAGTCGTCGAGGAGCTGTTTGGTTTTCTGATACTGCGCCGCCGAGTCGAAAGCGCGCGCGGGCAGCTTCTGAATATCAATCTCGTCGCTGTCGGCGTTCCAGTAAATCTCCCAGGTGCAGGTCAGGTCCGCGCAGACCGTTTTGGTCCACCGCTCGAAGCCGGGATTCGTCAACTCTCCGGGATCCGTTGCCGTGCGCGGCGCGAGCGGCTCAAACACACCGAAAGTCCGGTAATTGCGAATCGTCCACGGAACGAACGGCAGCACCGACAGCACTCCCGCCGCCACGGCAAACTTCACCATCCGCCTCATGCCCCAGCGCTTGCGCCCATACCACACCATCGCCGGGCAGAGCGCGACCGCGATCAGCGCCCCATCGGGACGAAGCAGCGCGGCATAGCTCCACGCCGCCGCTTCCACCACCGCCCACGTCCAGCGCGGCCTTTCCAGAAACCGAACCAGCGCATAGAGCGCAAGCGCAATCGAAAAAAGCTCCAGCGTCTCCGTGAGCGGAACAGCCGCATAATTCGCCGTAAAGGGGCAGAGCGCGGCGAGCCACAGCGCCCACCACCCGGCCTTCGCATTCCAGATGCGCCGCGTAAACGCCGCGACCAGCAGACAGGTTCCCAGATCAATCCCCGTCTGCGCAAACATCACCGCGTGGTAATGCTCCATGCCGAAGAGCTTGAAGCAGAGCATCAGAAACAGCGGATAGCCCGGCAACCGGATCAGCGTGGGCCGCAGCGTCCCGCTCAGTGATGTTCCATAAACGCCGTGCTGCATCCAGTTTTTGGCAATCGCCCCGTAAACGAGCGGGTCGCCCAGCACTTCCGGATACGCATGGATAAACCACAACCGCAGCGCGGCCCCGGCGGTAAGCGCGAGGAGCGCCACCCACCAGCGGAGCGGAAGCCGGAAATGCCTATCAGCGAACATGGCAGATATAGGGTACAGGGCCGCACGAAAACGTCCAGCGCCCGCTCCAAACCTGTAAAGTAGAAGGAGCGGCCTTCGCCCACAATGAAGCAGATTTTCTACGATCCCAACCTCAAGCGGTGGAAGCGCCTGCGGCGCATCACGGACGTGGCCCTGCTGCTGGCCACCCTCATTGGGGTCCTCTTCATCATCAGCGTCGTCAGCAAGCAGCCCTTGCCTGACCTGCTGATTCCCGCGCAAAAGCGCAATTACAAGGCCCTCAAGGACCGCCGCGTTGGCGACAAGCTGCGCAAAAAGTTGGCGCGCGACACTCGCCGCAGGACGACCCACCGGCTCGCGTCGGAAATTCCGCTCAACGAGGACGAGGGCCTCCGCGCGGCCTTCTACCAGAACGACGAACCCAGCTACTCCGCCCTGAAGCAGCACATCCACCAGATCGACATGCTGTTTCCCGACTGGCTGCACGTCACCTCGGCCAACGGAGACCTCATCGGCGCGACCCCGGAGTTTCCCATCCGCCTCTATCGGGTCGTCGATCAGCAGGGCGTCCACGGAATCGATCCGGAGCACCGCGTCTCCCGCCTTATTACCGCCGCCAGGGAAGACATGGAAGTCTTCCCCATGCTCAACGACTACAACCCCACCACGGAGGACTGGAACGGCGACGCCATCGGCAAATTGCTGGAGGACCCCGCCGCGCGCCAGCGGCTCCACATTCAGCTCGATAAATTTCTCGCGGCGAACCCCGGCTACCACGGCATCTGTCTCGACTTCGAGCAGGTCCCGGTCCAGGACCGCAAGCTCTACACCGAGTGGATCGCCGAGCTCTACCACGACTTCCACGCCAAAAACCTGCGCCTCTACGTCAACGTCGAAATCGGAAACAAGGACTGGTTCCTGAAGGCGCTCGCCGCGAATACCGACGGCGTCATCCTCATGAACTACGACCAGCATGAGGACTCCAGCGGCCCCGGCCCCATCGCCGCAGAAAGCTGGTTCGACACCAATCTTCAGCGCATGTTGCAGGCCATTCCCCGCGAAAAAATCATCTGCGGAATGGGCAATTACGGCTACGACTGGTCCATGCCGCTGCCGGAAAAAGGCAAGAAGCCTTCCGACAAAGTCCTCGACGTGACCGACCTCAGCGTGCAGGAGGCGTGGCAGCGCGCCGCCGACTCCGACGCCGATGTCCATCTGGAAGGCGACGAGCTCAATCCGCACTTTGCCTACGACGACGAGGACGCGCACGTGCGTCACCAGGTCTGGTTCCTCGACGGCGTGACCGCGCTCAACGAAATGCGGGACGCCCGCCAAATGGGCATCCGTACCTTCGCGCTCTGGCGCCTGGGCATTGAGGACAGTTCGCTGTGGTCCATCTGGGACCATCCGCTCGCCACGGATGCGCCCCAGCGGCTGCAGAACGTTCCTCCCGGCAACGATGTGGACACCGAGGGTGAGGGCGACATTCTGCGCATTGTGGCCACGCCCCAAACCGGCAGCCGCACCGTGCGGATGGACTCCAGCAACTACAACATCATCGACGAGGACATGACCAAGCTGCCTCGTCCCTATGTTGCCGAGTCCTACGGATACAACCCCCATGAACTGGCCCTCACCTTTGACGACGGCCCCGATCCCGTCTGGACGCCGAAGATCCTCGCCGTCCTCAAGAAGTACAACGTCAAGGCCACCTTCATGGTCATTGGAGAAGAGGCCCAGGAAAACTCCGGCATACTCAAGGACTACCTCAAAGACGGCCACGAAATCGGCAACCACACCTACACGCACCCTGACATCAGCGAAATTTCAGATTTCCAGGTGCGGTCGGAACTCAATCTCACCGAGCGCCTCTTCGCCGCCAAACTCGGCGTGCAGCCCCTCTTCTTCCGTCCGCCTTACTCTATCGATCAGGAGCCGGACACCAACGACCAGGCCGCGCCCGCCTATCGCATCCAGCAGATGGGCTACACCATCATCGGCGACAAAATCGACACCAACGACTGGGACGAGCATCCGCGCAAGTCCCCGCAGGAGATCGTCGATAGCGTCCTCCAGCAATTGCAGGACATGAAGACCGCCTCGTGGAAGCGCGGCAGCATCATCCTCCTGCACGATGGCGGCGGCAACCGCTCGGCCACCGTGGCCGCGCTGCCGCTGCTCATCACCACGCTGCGCGCCAAGGGCTACAAGCTGGTGCTGGTGTCAGACCTCATGGGCAAAACCCGCGCCCAGGTCATGCCTCCTATCTCGCCCAAAATGCGCTGGCAGGCCCGCGTTGATTCCGTCGCCTTCTTCTTCTTCTCTTTCTTCACCCACTTCGTTGTGGATGTCTTCTTCCTAGGCGACGTGCTGATGAGCGCGCGCCTCATCCTCATCGGACTCATGGCGCTCATCGACCGGCTGCGCCGCAGAAAAGTTCCGCCCGGCGATTACGCGCCCGCCATCGCGGTCCTCATTCCCGCCTACAACGAGGAGTCCGTCATCGTCAGGACCATCCGCTCCGTCCTGAACTCCGATTACCAGAACCTCCGCGTCATCGTGGTGGACGACGGCTCCACCGACAACACTTTTGAGGCAGCCCGCGACGCTTATCCCGCTGAAATTGCCGCCGGCAAACTCATGGTGCTCACCAAGCCCAACGCTGGCAAGGCCGAGGCGCTGAACTTCGGCCTGCATCATGTCAGCGAGGAAATTTACGTCGGCATCGACGCCGACACCGTCATCGCCGCCGACGCGGTATCCAAACTCGTCGTCCACTTCGCCGACGAGCGCATCGGGGCCGTCGCCGGAAACGCCAAGGTCGGCAACAAGGTCAATCTGTGGACACAGTGGCAGGCCCTCGAATACATCACCAG
>DASTXK010000046.1:0-3109 GCA_035765555.1 Acidobacteriaceae bacterium | reverse complement strand
CGTGTGGGCGCCGATTCCTGAACCGTACCGCAAGCTTGGATCGCTGGAGTTTTCCACGCTGCTGCTGAAGGATGCGAAGGTCGCGGTAAGCCCCGGCATCGGCTTCGGTGAGTTCGGCGACGGCCACGTCCGGTTTTCGCTCATCGAGAACGAGGAGCGCACGCGGCAGGCGCTGCGCGGCATCCGGCACATGTTTCAGAAGGACGGAGTTGCTGTCCGTTCGGCTGTAGCGCAAATTTAGAGCAGAGTTATTTTCCGGCGGGCACCACTGCTTCGCGACGAGGTGAAGCAAGCTCTCGGTAATGTTCGCACCAGCGGTCCACCATGTTCTCCAGCGAGTAGGCGCGGACGTTCGCCAGTCCCGCCTCTCGCAGCGCGTCCAAATCACCCATGCGCGAGCCGATGGTTACCGCCGCGCCCGCCGCGTCTTCTGGATCAATAAAAATCGCGGCGTTCCCGGCGATCTCCGTCATCGGAGGCCGGTCGCTGGTGATGACCGGACACCCGCACGCCTGCGCCTCCAGAATCGGCCAGCCGAACCCTTCTTCCAGCGAAGGAAAAAGCAAAGCCAGAGCGCCGGTGTAAAGCGCGCGCAACTGCTCATCCGAGGCCGCGACGCACTCCACGACGGCACCATCCAGCGCCTGCGCCTCTTCCCGCAAGGCCGGCGACAATGCCGGACCCGCCATCACCAGTCTCGCGCTGCGAAATTGCGGATGCTTCCGCAACTCGGCCATGATGCGCAACACGCCGGGACGGTTCTTGTACCAGTTGTCATTCCCAACGTGCAGCAGATATTGTTCCTCTGCCGCAAGTCCGAGCGACGCGCGGATGGCCGCAACTTGTTCCGGGCGGGCCGGCGCAAACGCGGGATCCACGGCATTCGCAATAACATCCATCCTAAGCGGCGCAGGAAGAAGCTCCTCCAAATCCCGCCGCGTCTTTTCCGAGACGCAGATGATGCGCCGGGCGCGGGCCAGACCGCGGAGAATCCATCGCTGCAACAGCACGCCGGATGGCCGCGTGGGGTTCTGGGGGAAGTGCCCCAGCGCCGAGCGTATCGCCAGCACGTCATGCGCGGTGATTACGTTGGGCGCTTTGCCGGTCCAGCGCAGGTAGCAGGAGTTGGAGTGGTCGCAGACATGCACCACGTCGGCATGGCGGGCGCGCAGCCGCAACAGCGGCGGGAAGAAAACAAACTTGTCCAGGTACGCGAGCCAGCGGAACAGAGGATTTCCGTCGTCGACGAGCCTGGTGGCTATCGCACCGGGCCGGATGACACGCACGGCGTGGCCGCGCTTCCGCAGTTCCTCGTAGAGAAGCTCCGCGTAGCGCGCCATGCTCCGCTGCCGGTCGGGCTGGTAATTGGCGACCAGGAGGATTCGCATACTAAGCACGCCATGAAGCTTACTTTTTCTGGCGTCCGAAGCGGTAGACCACCCCAGCGTTGAAGCCGAGGTTGTTCTGGGTGTCGCCCCCATACCGGCTCATCAGATACGTTGACGAAAGCCGGATGGCGAGGCCCGGACCGAGGTTGTAATCCACCGAAACGCCGGGTGTCATGTTGAAGGCGTTGCCGTCGGGGTAGAGGCCGATGAGTTCAGGAGGCAGACCGCCAGTTCCAGTCCCGAAGTTGCCGTGGCCGATGCCGGCGAGCACATAGGCGTTCCAGCCCCAGTGTTGTCCTTCAAAAAAACGATAAGTTGGCCCTGCCATGAAGGTGTACTGGCTGATGCTGGGCGAAAAAACCTGGTACTGGTTCACATAGGTGAAGGTTGTGCCGTAGTAGCCGCGGGCGTCTGCCGTTGCGCCAAGTTTTCCGTGAAAATAATCCGTGATTCCGACGTTCCAGTCGGCTTCCGTGACCTTCTGCAAGGAATGGCCGGGCCGGAAGCGCAGATAACCGCCGCCGAAATAGACTTCGTACTGGTGCGAATAGGTGTCGTCAATGATGCGCCGGATGCGGGCCTCGCGACGCGCCTGCACCCGCTCCCGCGCCTTGCGCAGCATTTCGACGCGCTGCTCCGGAGTCTGCGGCTGGGCCTGCGACTCGGATTGCGCCTGGGTCTGGTCCGATTCAGTCTGCTGCTGAGGCGAAGCGTCCTGCGCGTGCGCGGCGGTGAACGCCAAAAGAATGGCCAGGGCCAGAACCGGATACGCGAGGTATCCCCTGCGTTTTACAAAATACATGAACGGTGAAGCCTCCACTGCCTGGTTACTGCCGGGGGTCAAATTGGATTAGCTGATAGCCTGCTCTCTATTAAACCATCTTGCCCGGAAAGCTGCCCGCAAACGGCTTTTTGCCGAGATGGCCCAAACTCGTCACTCTTGCAATTGACAGGCGGGGCTTTATTCTGTTGAAACGGATGAACCGACTATGAGGTCTTTCCTGCTGGGCGTAATTCTGGGTGTCATCGCAGTTCCGGTGGGCATGTACGTCTACTTCAGGAACGGCACCCCACCTGTGGCGGTTGCGGACCGTCCTTTTCCTATGGAACGGGACATTGTGCGCATTCCGCTGGAGACACGGCTTGAGACTGAGGTGCAACAGGTCTCTCCAATTGAGCCAACTTCCGCCAACCTTGCCGCCGGCGCCGTCGTTTACAGCCGGGACTGTGCCGTCTGTCACGGAGTTGCGGGGCACTCCTCTCAAATAGCGGAACACATGTACCCGCCTGCCCCGCAATTGTGGGCGACCCATCGCAACGGCGCCGTTGGGGTCAGCCTGGATCCGCCCGGAGAGACCTACTGGAAGATCGCCAACGGCATTCGGCTGACCGGAATGCCGGCCTTCGGCAAGCTGCTGAACAAAACACAAATCTGGCAACTTACGTTACTGTTGTCGCAGGCTGAAAAGCCGCTGCCGGCCGGGGCCGATCATGTGCTGCGGGTCCGGGGAGGTCTGCCGGATTTGCAGCAGACCGCGGCCGCTCCGAAGCACACGCGAAGGTACGCGCGGGCGAGTCGGGCTGAGGTGAAGGATTAGGGACTCTTCCGTGTCCGCGAAGCCCACTCTTTCCGTCGCCATGATTGCGACGAACGAGGAGAAGAACCTGCCCCGCACTCTGGAAAGCGTGCGCTGGGCAAATGAAATCATCATCGTCGACTC
>DASTXK010000045.1:0-16682 GCA_035765555.1 Acidobacteriaceae bacterium | reverse complement strand
TTCTTTGTCGCAACACCACTTATCCTTGCGGGACTGCTGATGAACCGCCGGGCAGGAGAGCGCTGATGATCTGCTGCTGGCGAAGGGAATCGAGTTCCCCGACCCAGGCGGATTTTACCTTCCCCTTGTTATCAACCAGCAGCAATGTGGGCGTAGCGTAAATGCCAATTTTGCCCAGATTGGCAGAGATGACCTGGGTCCCTGTGAGCCCGCCTGCTTTGACGAATGCCTCCGCCTCAGCCTGACTCTGGGGCAGGACCGCAATGATGTCCATCTGTCCGTGCAACTCGGACACGAGGCGCTTATAGAAGGGGAGGCTGTCCTGACAGAAGTGGCACGTCGTGGAAATTCCCAATATGAGGGAATTGCGCTGAGCGGAAAAATGAATGCCCGGCAACGTGATGGTGGATCCGATCGGCACCGTCTTCAAAGTTGGCCGCACGACCTTCCGCGGGAAGAGCTGATTGCGAGCTACAACGGCGAGAAACACCACCACCGCAACTATTATTGCGACATTTGTAATACGCTCAAGATATCTCATTGCGCCTCCAAGAACTGGAAATTGGCGGAGAACGCATTCTAGGGGCAAGCGCTACAATTACGACGATTAAATTGCGACAAATAGTACCCCCCCCCCCAAAAAAACCTGTCAAGGCCCAAGTTGATACCACAACATGAATGTCTCCTCGTGGAGCTTTGCTGGGCGCCGGGTGCCTCTCCCCGATGGATGCACGATAAGGGTGGGATTCACAGCTTCACATGACTGGGAGACTGGTTTTGGAATGGCATGGCTTAAGCCATGCCGAAACAATCCGCTCAGAAGAGCCTGTCCTGAACGGAGTGAAGGAAGCGCACCTTGCTGCCGCAGGCCCAAGCGGAGTCGCGGACTAAGCGAGCCGCCCCCTCACGCCGCCAGCGGTTAAGCGACGATTTCCAGCCCCTTCTTCTCCACCAGCGACAACAGCTTGAGCGAAGGCCCCTGTGGATGCTTCTCTCCCCGCTCCCATTTGCTCACCAGGCTCGGCGTCACGTTGAGGTACGCTGCAAAAACCGCCTGACTCGCCTTCTCCCTCACCCGCAATGCGCGAATCTTCCTGGGAGTCATCTTCTGAATAGGCGTCAGGCAAAGCGCGTCGAATTTGCGCATTGTCCTCTTGTCAATCCCGCCCGCGCAATGCAGATCGGAAGCCGTCTCATGCACAGCCGCCAGCGCCGCACTGCCAAATTTATTTCCACTCATCTCCCGACCTCCCCACTCTGAACCCTGAAGAAAACCCCGTCTTCGACAAACCTTGCCATCTCGGCTTCCGTATAGCCGAGAACTATGGCCGCCAATTCCCTGAACGCCGCCAGCTCATTTGCTTTGATGTTCGCCAAGTCCTTTTTCTCGAAGCCATAGACATATACCGCGCGCTTGTTCCTCTTAAACAGAATGATCGAGCGCAACCCTCCCGATTTTCCCTGCCCAGCGCGCGCAATGCGCTGCTTGATCACGCCTCCGCCCAGGTCCGCGTCGATTGATCCATCGTTGGCGACTTGAGCGGCCTTCCACAACTCCGCATCCGTGATGCGGGCCTTTCTCGCGAAACGGGCAAACGCCTTGTTCTTGTAAACGAGGACTCCATCAGAACTTTGGCTCACTCATCAAAGTATAGCACCTAGTGCCATGTCACCCGCGCCGGGAAATCGCTCCGAACCTTTGCCTATGCGTAGAGCTTCAGGCGATTGGGGCGCCGGCGGCGCGGTAGATGGACTCGATGGCCAGCATATCTTTGAGGCCTTCCTCACCGGGAGTGTCCGGTTCGCGGTTGTGGCGGATGCAGTCGGCGAAATGGTCCGCTTCATAGACGAACTGATATGGCTTTCTGCCGGAGCTTGCTTCGCTGACGGAACCGCGGAGGGTCCTGCCGTGGAACTTCAGTCCTTCGTAATAGAACGCCGGTTCGACCCAAAGGTTCCCGTCGGCGCCGTCGATGCTGACATATGAGCCACCGTCTTCGCCGTATGACGATCCACTGGATGCGAGCATGCCGGAAGGAAACTTCATGGTGAACTCGATGCTCTCCTCGACGCTGGCGAAACGCGGGCCGGGAATTCTGGTTGCGACCTGCGCGGAGTACGACGCGGGTTCTTCGCCGGCGATCCAGCGGATGGTATTGAGTGGGTAGATGCCGAGATCAAGCAGCGATCCGCCGCCGGCAAGCTTGCGGTCGAGCCGCCAGCCGGAAGTCTTGGATCCGTAGAATCCGCCCTGAAAGCCCTGGAGCTGGCCGAGGTCTCCGGACCGCGCCATGTTGCGAATCTGCTGCCACATGGGGTCGTAGTGAACACGGTAGGCGATCATAAGCTTGACGTTGTGCTGACGGCAGGCATCGATCATCTGCCGGCACTCGGCCGAGGAGATGGCCATGGGCTTTTCGCAGAGCACATGCTTGCCGGCCTTGGCGGCTCGGATGGTGTATTCGGCGTGCATACTGTTGGGCAGGCCGATGTAGACGGCGTCGATGTCGGGATTGTGGGCGATCTCGTCGTAGTTGTCATAGTTGTAAACATTTTTTGGCGAGATGCTGTAAAGGGCTTCGTACTTTGGGGCCTTCTCGGCGGCGTGCCCGGTGACAAGCGCAGTCACCTTGCACTTGGAGGACTTCGAGCAGGCATCCATGAAGATGTCCGAGATTGTGCCCAGCCCGACGGGCGCGAAGCGTACCGGCTGCTGCGACTCCGCGCGCAGGGGAAAGGCGGCGGCCGCGGTTGCGAGCAATGAGAGTTTGGCGAAGCTGCGGCGATCGATGTGGCTCATGCAATTCCTCCGGGCTGCGAGTTATCGCCGGAACGCTGGGAGATTTCCGCGCACCAGCGTTTGCAGGCGATAGACGTGAGTTCTGGCTGTGATGTAGAGCGTTGTTCCGTTGCCGCCCCAGGCGACGTTGGCGGCAACTTCCGGCAGTAAAATTCGGCCCAGCACTTTTCCCTCTGGTGTAAGGATGCGGATGCCTCCCGGGCCGGTCGTCCATATATTGCCGCGGCTGTCGACTTTCATGCCATCGGGGACGCCGGGGCCCTCCTTGCCTGTGAAATCGATCAGGTCGCGCGGCGCGCCCACGCTGCCATCCGGATGGAGGGGATAGGCAATGACCCGCTGGGCCGGGCCTGAATTGTTGACGTAAAGGGTCCGGTTGTCGGGCGAAAGAGCGATTCCATTCGGGAGGGTCAGGTTGGTGATGATGGGTGTCAGCTTTCCATCCTTATAGTGGAAGACTCCGTTGAACGGAAGCTGCTTGGCCGGGTCGTGATCGCGGCCTGGCAATCCGTAGGGCGGATCGGTGAAGAAGAAGGAGCCGTCAGGCAGAAAGACCAGATCGTTGGGGCTGTTGAGCCGCTTGCCCTGATAGCTGTCGAAGAACGGTTCGGGCTTGAGATGGCCGGGCGCTCCAACCAGCCGCACAACGGCGCGGCCATACTGCTCGCACAGCACTATGGAGCCGTCCCGGGCGGTCGCCATCGCGTTGGGGCCGGTCTTTTGGCCATTCGGACGGGCGTAGAGCCCAGCGTTGAAGTCGACGAGCGCTGTGTCGTGGCCGTCGGAAGTGACGGCGTGAATCCTGTCTCCCTCTTCGTCGGAAAACCATAACCGGCCCTCTCGCCACATGGGCCCCTCAGTAAAGACATAGCCGCCGGAAACCACCTCCGGCTCAACTCCCGGCGCGATGAGCTGATTGAGGGCAGGCGACAGCCGGAGAACTTTCATGGATGCATGGCGGGCGTTCTGCGCATGGGCGATGAACGAGCCGCAGAAAACGAAAGCGGTCAAAAGAGCAATGCAGGTGAACAAATGCCGTTTGAACAGGACCCGCCGGCAACTTCTAACGATTGGAGTTTTGAACCCAGGACAATACCGCAAGCTCCATTCCCTCCTGAAGATGAGCGGCGAAACGGAGGGCCACTCAATCGCGATAGCAATCATAAGGTCGAGAGGGCCACGTTGCAATTCGGCGGCGCAGGCAAAAGAAAGAGATGCTCCGAAGGGGAGCATCTCTCAAGGAGGAAGAACAGGGGAGGGTTTGCTTTAGAAGACCAGCTTTCCGCCAACCTGAAGCACGCGCATCGCACCCGCTCCGGAGATCTGGCCGAAGTTGCTGCTCTTGAGCGAAGTTCCGGGGGCGCTCAAATTGACGAAGTTGAAGACGTTGGTGGCTTCGCCGCGGAACTGGAAGCTGATGCCTTCGTGAATGGTGAAGTTTCGGAAGAGCGAAGCATCCACGTTTTTGTAGCCGGGGCCGTCGAGCGATGCCGCGCGGACCAGGCCATCCAGCCCGGAGGGCCCGCCGCCCGGCGTGCAGCCGTCGGACCCGGCCGCGCAATACACGCTGGTGTCGAACCACTCGGCCATCTCCTCCTGACGCGAGCGGTGCGCGCCGAGCAGACGCTCGGATGCGCCCGGAAGCAGGTTGGGACGATCACTGCTCACGCCGTCCACGTTGTCGTCATTGCCGCTGGTGATGCTGATGGGCTTGCCGCTGTGCATGGAAAGAGTGGCGGCAATGGACCATCCGTCCAGGACATGGCGGGCGATGCGGTTGGAAGCTTCGAAGTAATTCGGCTTCCAGACCCCGGAGATAACCGCCTGGTTGCGCATGTCGTTGGATTCGCGCTGCCGGTCCAGGCTGAGGTCATGGTAGTCCTCGGGCTGGGTTGCCGCGCTGTTGCCGATATTTCCGGTGGTCTGCATGTTGGCGCTGGCCAGCGACTTGCTCCAGATGTAGAACCCGTGCAGGCTCAGGCCCCGGCTCAACCGCTTAGTGACCGAAACCTGCAAGCCGTGATAGTTCGCCGATTGGCCGCTCTCGATCACATACCCGTTGCTCATGTACTTGGAGCCGGGTTCGGGGTTGGCGCATGTGGTTGCTGTCGCAAAAGGCAGAGCATCATACGGACGCCGGCAGTTGACGTTCTTGGTGTTATTGTTGTCCGGATTCGCCGTGTCGTAGATGGGAGCGTTGTTGTCAATATAGAGAGGCAGCTTGCGGGCGAAGACGCCGACGTAATTGATGCTGAAGGCGAGGTCGCTCGTAATCTGCTGCTCCACGCCGAAGTTCGCCTGGACGTTGTAGGGCCAGCGCATACCCTGCTGCACGAAGACCAGAGACGCAGGCGAAACATAGCGCGGATTTGCCCGGTCATAAAGATAAGGAAAGGGCGAAACGCATCCGGCAAAGTCCTGGCAGTCGGTCGAGTAGATGTGCTGCAGGCTCACGACGTGGGTGAAGGCGTTGGTTTCGCGCACGGCAAAGGGCTGGAAGTTCTGCGAGAGCATCCACTCGTTTCCTCCGATGCTGTCGAAGAAAAGCCCCGCGCCGCCATGGAAGACGGTGCTCCCCTTGCCGAAGGGGTCATAGGCGAAGCCCACGCGCGGCGACACATGGTTGTAGTTGGTATCAACGCCGCCGTCGGGCACGCCGGGGTCGCCGGGGAAGAGCTGTCCGAGCATGGCGTTCGGCGAGACGGTGGACTGCACGCCCGGCCTGAAAACGGCGATGCGGCGCTGCGTATCGACCGGTGGGGTCTGCACGTCATAGCGCACGCCCAGGTTCAGCGTGAGGGTTGGAGTGACGCGCCAGTCATCCTGCGCGAAGAAGCCATAGTTCCAGTAGTTTTCATTCGCGTCGTCCGGCGAGTCCTGGCCCATGGTATTTGGGTGCCCGATCAGGAAATCGGCCATCGCGACTCCCGTGCGATTGTAAGTGGCCTGGCCCGCCGCCGTTTTGGGCACGGTTGCGCTGGTGAAGCTGAAGACGCCGTAGTTATTGAGCAGCGTCTCAAGGAAGTCGTGTTCCAGATAGCCTTCGGCGCCGAAGCTGAGGGTATGGCGTCCGCGGGTAGTTGTGAACACATCGCGCAGACCGTAAACGTTATCGCCGCCCTTGGGTCCGGTAATGGCCTGCCCCAGCGAAAAGAAGCTCGACACGCTGATGCTGGGCAGCGACGGCGTCCCCTGCACATTCAGGTCGGAGCCGTAATCCGCAAGGGATTTGGCCGGGTTGCTGACGCGGCCCGCGATCATGCGGCCGTAGCTGAACCACGCCTGATTAACGGAGTTGGAAGAAACGGTCCATACATCGCTGACGTTCGCGTTCTGCTGCCTGTACACATAGTTGGAGAGCGCCCAGCCGGGCAGATTGCCTCCGGGAAATACAATCTCGGAACCGAGCGCCTGGAAGTACTCCAGCGTCTCGCGATGATTGGGGAACAACTGGAAGTCGCCCTTGACGAGGTATTCGTCATCGTTGTTCGAGAGGCCCTCGTTGCCGATGAAGCGGTTGCTGATGGGGTCGGTCGGCAGAGGAACATTCTTGGCAAGCACCGCTAAGGCAACCGGGTCGGGAACGAAGTTTGGATCAAGATCAAGCCGGTTTCCGGGCACAGGCTGATGCGTCACCGGGTCGCAGACGAAGAACTTCCCGCCATAGTCCTTGTTCGCCTTGTCCGCCGCAGAAAGTGATGTGGAGCAAGCGCCGAGGCCCGATACAGGCGTCGTGGTAGGCAGGTTTTCAGAGAAATTTCCCGCGCGCTGCAGCGCATCCGGCACCACCGTATTGAAGTTATGCGGACTCACTTCCCGGTGGCCCGCATAGCTGCCGAAGAAAAAAATCTTGTCCTTCATCACCGGCCCGCCCAGCGTCGCCCCAAAGCGGTTGACATGCTGCGGAGTTCTCGTGGTCTGCAGATAGTTCGTGGCGTTGAAGTTGGTTTCCTGATGAAACTCGAAGACCGACCCATGCACCCGGTTCGTGCCGGACTTGGTAAGGACCGAAACCACGCCCGCGCCGGTGCGCCCGTACTCCGCGCTGAAGTTGTTGGTCTGCACGTTGAACTGGTCAATGGCGTCCGGGTTGGGGAGCACGTTGCCGGTGTTGCGAACCCCGGTCATGTTAATGCCGCCGTCGAGGTAATACGTGACCTGGCCGACCATGTTGTCCGTGGAGCCGTTGATGATGACGTGCTGCATGGGAAGGCCGATGGAGTTCTCGTTGTGGACGTCCTGCACGCCCGGCGTGAGGCTGAGCAGGTCGTAAACGTTGCGGCCCACGAGCGGAAGGTTTTCAATTTCGCGGTTATCGACGGTTTTGCTCAACACCGAGTTGCCAAGATTGACCAGCGGCACCTGCGACGTGACCTGCACGACGGTCTCCTGGCCACCGGCCTGAAGGGTGAAGCTCAGCGCGGCCTGCTGGGTGACGGTCAACACGATGCCGCTGCGCACCTGCTCCTGAAACCCCTTCGCACTCACTTTGACCGTGTAAGGCCCGACAGGGAGGAAGGACGTGTGATATTCACCCTGCGCATTGGTCGTCGTGGTGCGGGTGAAGTTGGTCAGCGTCTGGGTAAAGACGAGGGTCGCGCCGGGAATTTCAGCGCCGGTGGAATCCGTGACATCCCCGAACGCCGTGGCCGTGGAAACCTGGCCTGAAGCGAAAAGAGAAAATGCGAAGAGTGATGCGAAAAGAATTACGACGCAGCACGCCGCCCGAAGAAACTTTGACATTTTTGGAGCCTCCAAATCCCTGCTTGTCCGAAATAAAGAAGTTGGCTTGACGCTGAACGCGGCGGGCCGCAGGATTGTGACGGCCTTTCACTGTGCGCTCAAGCTGGCCGGGAGCTTCTGAGTTTTCCCTGGCTTTAGAGCGAGATTCTTTCAACCGTGCATGGCAGTGTCAATACTATTTGTGACACGCCGTCCCTCTATGCGGGACGGGTATTCCGGCGGGAAATGAAGATCGGAACAGCGAGGGAGGCCGCGTCAGCGTTTGTGGTCAGAAGGCGCGGCAGGGTGGCCGACATGGGCGGAAAGTTCTTCGGCAGCCTTCCTTACGGTTTTGCCGATGATCTGGAAACGGTTGGGGGTAATGCGCGCCGCGGGGCCGGAGACGCTGATGGCTGCCACCGCGCGCTCCGACGGATCAAGGACAGGTGCGGAAATGCAGCGGATGCCGTCCTCGATTTCCTCGTCGTCAATTGCATAGCCGCGGTCGCGGACGCGCTCCAGTTCACGCTTGAGCGAAAGCACGCTGGTGAAGGTGTTTCGCGTTCTCGCCTCCATGCGGCAGGCGACAAGGGTCTGATCGACTTCGGCCTCAGGAGACCAGGCGAGAATGGCCTTGCCCAGCGCGGTGCAGTAGACCGGGTTGCGCGCGCCAAGTTTGGACCCCATGGTGAGCGAACGCTGTGCCTCGATGCGCTCGATGTAGAGGACCTCGGCGCGGTCGAGCACGGCCAGGTGCGCGGTTTCGCCGACCTCGAAGGCGAGACGGGTCATGATGGGTCGCGCCTCGTCGCGGATGTTCACGTTGTCGAGCGCGCGGCAGCCCAGGTCGTAAAGATGAAGCCCGAGGCGGTAACGGGTGGAGTCCGGGCTGCGACGCAAAAAGCCATGGCTTTCCAGAACATGGGCGATGCGGTGTGTGGTGGTCTTGTGCAGTTTCATGGCGGCGGCGAGTTCGGGCAGTCCCGCTTCGCCTCCGCTCTGGCGGGAGATGAACTCCAGGATATTGATGGCGCGATCCAGCACCTGCACCTTGTACGCGGGCCGTTTCGACTTTTTGGCTGCGCTCTTCATCACGCGAAGCTTACCACGCCTACTCGACAGATTCTACCCAGGGACTCAGAATCACTACGTTTCATAATGAAGGAACTAGTGCCGGTATGCGGTACGCCAGTCGGATACATAGACCTGCCCGCGCACAAAAAGGCCCAGCTCATCTTCGTTTTGAAATGCGGGAGGAGCTATGCCTGATTGACATTGAACCCGCCCACCGCGATCGTCGGCTTCTCTCCCCGGGTGTCGGCCTGGTTCAATTCCGTCGTAATGGTCTGCCGTTCGCCCGGCAGCAAGGTCACGTAATTGTCGCTGTAGATGGCCGGCAAAATCCGGTCGCCGGACTTGTCTCGCACCGCCTTCAACCGGACCATCAGTGCCGGCCACGCGGACGCGTTCTCAAGCTCGGTTGTCAGCCGCCACACGCCGCCGTCCTGTTTCGCCGTGGTGCTCGCGCGGACCTGGGCCTTGTCCAATTCGCGGATCGCCCGGTAGTTGCCTTCCTCCAGCCCGCGCATATAGAGGTTGCTGGAGACGACCGCCCCGGCCTTCGTCAGCGTCAGGCGCAGGAAGTGGACCGGCGTCAGCCCCTGCGGATACTGCATCGGGATGCACGACTCCGTGCTGTCCTCTTTGCTGTCCACTGCGGCGGTCTGGGACCACTTGCTGGTTCCGTCGAAGTTCAGGACTTCAACCTTGGCGGTCAGGCTGGAGACATTGCCGCCGCTGTAGTTCACCACTTCGATGGCGTCGGTCTCGCGGTTCCACTGGATGTGGAGCGGCTCGGAACCTTTCTTGCACCCGAAGTACGCCGCCGTCGGCTCGAAGAAGTAGTCGTATGTCTGCCACACAAACGACGGCCAGCATGGATGACTCATCCACAGCAGCACGCCCATGCGGTACTTGCCCTGCGCCTCAAAGATCGCGCGGTAGCCTTCGTAGTTCAGGAACTGGGCCAGCGTCACCCACTCCTCGGCGTCCTTCGCGCCGCCGTAGTCGTTGTCGATCATCGACCGGAAGGTCCGCCCGCCCTGCGCTCCATCCAGACAGAAGTCGTGCAGGCCCCAGTCCAGCCCCTGCGGCCACATTGCCTGCTCCGGCATCATCCGCCGCACGCTTTCAATCGGCGGAATGTTCGGCATCCCGATCTCGCTGTGCAGCTTCGTGTCCGCCAGCCGGAAATAAAACACCGGCGGCAGCGCGTTGTAGGGCCCGTGCCCGCTGACCGTGTCATCCGCCGAGCTGGGGATGTAGTGCATCTCCGCATCAAGCTCCGCAATCGCTTTGCGCAGGCCGCTCTCCAGCCGCGGTGTCGGAAAGCCCTCGTTGCGCCCGCAATACAGGCCCATCGAAGCGTGGTTCCGCACCCGCAGGATCAGGTCTCGCGCGTTGCGCAGAAAGAGCGCGTCATCGTTGGGATTTGGGCCGTCCCAGGGGTTCGCCAGCCAAAAGTCCTGCCACACTACAATGCCGTGGCGGTCGCAAGCTTCGTAGAAGGCCTCGTCGCCAATCTGCCCCACCCAGTTACGGACCATCGTGAAGTTCATCTCGCGGTGATAGCGCACTGCCGTGTCGTACTCGCGCGACCGGTAGCGCAACATCGACTCACCAAAGCCCCAGTTCCCGCCCTTCGCAACGAACCGCCGCCCATTCACCCACAGCCGCAGCTTGCCGCCATCTTCGGAATACGTCCACCGCCGCAGCCCGGCCTTAAACCGCTTCGTGTCCGACGTCTTCTGGTGATGGTCCTCGAAGGAAAGCTCGGCGTCATACAGGTGCGGATCGCCATATCCGTTCGGCCACCACAGCTTCGGATTCTTAATGCGCAGCGCCGCGTGCGTGTTGGGGTCGAGCTTCACGTGCTGCGTCGCCGAGCCTTGCAACTCGATTTGCTGCTCGAACCGCACATCGCCCAGCTTCCCGCGCAGTGTGCCCTTCACCGCGTGCGGCCCGTGGTTCACCAAATCAACCTCGATGGTCACGTCCGCGCGCGAGTTGTCCGGCAGCGGAAGATTGGTCGAGACGAACGGATTCTCCACTGTCACCGTGCCAGTCTTCGTCAGGTACACATCGCCCCAGATGCCGGTGTTCCGGCCCCGAATCGTCGGAATCCAGTCCCAGCCAATCGAGGCGTGATAGGTCGGATTGTCCGCGCCCAGCGCGCCGCCGTTCTTGCCCGGACTCTCGAAGGTCTTCTGCTTGCAACTTCCCGGCGTGTCATTCTTCTCAATCCTCACGGCCAGCGCTTTCGGCTTGCCCGCCACCCGCTTGCCGGTCACGTCGAAGCGACCGCGCATGAATCCACCTTCAATGCGCCCCAGCTTGTCGCCATTCAGGAAGACGTCGGCCTTCCAGTTGATGCCGTCGAAGTTCAGCCAGACCGTCTCGCCGCTCTCCACTACCGGGGCCTCAAACTCCGTGCGATACCAAAAGTCGGAGTAGAAATACGAGTCCGAGATATAAAGCTGGTTCTGCCCAAAGTTGGGATCGGGAATCGCGCCCACATTTAGATACGAGGCCAGCACAGTACCCGGAACGGTGGCCACAAGCCAGCCGTCGTCCTTATACCCGCCCTTCGCAACCGCCTCTCCCGCATCGCTGACGAAGTTCGACCGCTGCACCCGCCATGCGCCTCCGGCCAGCTTCAGCGTCCCGTCAGGCTCCGGCGACGGCGCTGGATGCGGTTTCGCCACCGGACCGCCGTTCCCGAACACCTCAATCTCGCTCAGGATGTACCCGGCGGGAGACGCAGGCCGCGTCATCAGCACACGCACATACCGCGCCGTTGCGGCCTTGGTCAGCTTGATGTCGTCCACTTGATTGCTTCCGCCGGAAAACGCCCGCACATCGCGCCAGTTCTGCGCGTCGTCAGAAGCTTGAACAATCCCTTCGGCAGCGGGTGCGATCCAGTGCAGCGTTACCCGATTGAAGGTGCAGCTCGCGCCGAGGTCCACATAGACCCACTCCTCGCCCGAACCCGCGCTCATCCACGCGCTGGTGAACGAGTAAGGCCCTCCAACCTGCACGCGCTCCTTGCCGCGATAGAAAGCCACTTCCCCCAATTGCCAGATCGAGGCAAAGGGCCTCGACTCCGGCAAGTTCGACGCGACCAGATCGACCCTGTAGTGGCGGTTCCGGCATGGCCTGCTCAGCGCGATGGAAGGGTTATAGAGATTGGAGTGCTTCACAAAATCCGGAGGATATCCCGCCGGCGAAAGCGCTTTCGGCTCGCTCGCGCGGCCCACCTCCTCCCACGTCCGCCCATCGTCTGACACCGATATTTTGAAGCTCATGCTCGCCGCAGGCAGCTCCTGCGGGACCGCGACAAACACGTCAACGCAATCAATCTCGGGGGCCTCACCCCCGCCCATGTAAATCTCCGCGAACGGGCTTTCTCCGATCAGGGGAGTCGTGGCCACGGGGAAGTGGTTGACGATGATTTCGCGCTCATTGATCGGCAGCTTCTCGAAGGGACTTAACGAAACCGCAATCCAGTTCGGCAGCTTCGTGTCCTTGATCCCATCCGTCACCAGTTGTGCCGTAAGGTTGTAGTCGTAGCTGCTGGAGTGGTAGGCCGGCCGCAGCAAGGCCAGATTCCGATAAGTCGAATCGTCAATCTCGAGAGACGGGCTGAAGTCTTCCGCAGGATCGCCGGGATAAACACCGATGCCGCGCGTGTAACCCGGCCCAGCGCTTGCAGTTTCGATGGCAGTCGCTTCCTGCCGCAATGGCGAGGATGCGCTCGCGGCCTCGGCCATGCCCGACGTCGGAGGCAGCACCACGCCCGCCCCGGCAATAATCGTTGTCTTCAGAAAATCCCGTCTCGATGTTGACATTCTCCGTGGCTCCATCCGCTTCCCGCGTCTCATGCCCGCGCGGGTAAATTCATTTAGCAAAGGACTTCTTCGCCCTTATACCAGTTCCTTCGCGCAATGCAAACTCTGAGGAATGGAGACAACCAAAGACGACGAAACCCGGCGCGTCTAACGCCGGGTCCGCCAGTTGAGATGAGAAATTGTCAGCGCTTATGCCGCCGCTGCACCCGCCCATGGATCAAGCACCACCTTCGTGCAATGGTCCTCTTTCTCGCGGAAGATGCGATACGCCTCCGGCGCTTTCTCTATCGGCAGGCGATGGCTGATCACGAAAGAAGGATCAATCTCGCCTTTCTCAATGCGTTCCAGCAGAGGCTTCATGTAGCGCATCATATGCGTCTGGCCTGTCCTCAGCGTCAGGGACTTGTTCATGAAGGCCCCCATCGGCACCTTGTCATCGAATCCGGCATACACTCCCGGGATCGAAACCGTGCCGCCCTTCCTGCACGCCTGAATGCACTCTCTCAGCACGCCGATGCGGTCCTGGGTCAGCCGCAGCATCTGTTTAACACGGTCATAGAGATACTGGATTCCATGTCCTGACGCTTCCATGCCCACGGCGTCCATGCAGGCATCAGGCCCCTTGCTGCCGGTCATCTCGCGCAGCGCGCCCAGAACATTTACATCGTCAAAGTTCAGCGTCTCCGCCCCGCCTTCGCGCGCCATCTGGAGCCGCTCCGGAACATGGTCAATCGCAATCACGCGGCCCGCCCCCAGCATGAACGCGCTGCGAATCGCAAACTGCCCTATGGGCCCGCATCCCCAAATCGCAACCGTGTCTCCCTGCTGAATGTTGCAGTTCTCCGCGGCCATATATCCGGTCGGAAATATATCGGAAAGAAACACCACCTGGTCATCCCGCAGCGATTGCGGGACCTTGATCGGCCCCACATCAGCAAACGGCACGCGCACGTACTGCGCCTGTCCGCCTGCATAGCCGCCCATCATGTGCGTGTAGCCAAACAGTCCGGACGGCGAGTGCCCCATCATTTTTTCCACAAACCATGCGTTCGGGTTTGAGTTATCGCAGAGCGACCATAGTTCCTCATGGCACGGCCCGCAGCCGCCACACGCAATCGTGAACGGCACCACCACTCGGTCTCCGGTCTTCAATTTCCCCGAATCCACTCCCGGCCCCGTCTCGACAACTTCGCCCATGAACTCGTGGCCCAGAATATCGCCCTGCGCCAGCGTCGGAACCAGCCCGTCATACAGGTGCAGGTCCGATCCGCAAATACACGTGGCAGTCACGCGAACAATGGCGTCGCGCGGGTTCAGTATCCTCGGCTCCGGCACTTCATGCACCTGCATGTTTTCTTTTCCCATCCAGCAAACGGCTTTCATAAGAAAACTCCTTCTCTGGTTCGGCTCGCTCAGGCAATGCGGCGGATAGGCTGAACGTTGGCCGTTTTCTGCGGCTTGGGCATGTTCGAGGTCTCGCGCAGCAATATATTTTGCAAGTGCCCGTGGATGCCGCGCGGCCCGTGCGTCTGGCCCGCGGTGGTCGCAATCTCTCCGGTTTCAAGAAACGCCTTGAAGCGGCGAAGGTCTTCCCTGACCGTGAACTCCGGATTTCTTCCCAGCAAAGTCGCGAAGGTTTTGCCCACCGCGCCGCCCGGCAGAAAATACTGCATTCGGAGCGTCGCAACAATGCTGTCCTCAGTCGGGCCGGGACGAAACTCTATCGCGCCTTCATTCACCACCAGAGACCCCGGTAGAGATCGCCAGGAGATGCGCTCGTTCTGCACGTCATCCACAATCGCCGCGTTCCAACTCAGGTGTACCCCTAGCGGCCCCGCCACCGTCCAATGAGATTGATGCTCCCTGCCCCGCGTAACCGATTGCAGATGCGGCATGAACCGGGGTAGATTCTCAAAGTCCCGCCACAACTTGTAGGCCCGCTCCCGCGAGCAGCGGATCACAAAGCTTGCGACCGCCGCGTTGGGTTTGCTCTGCGCTGTCGCGGCTTTCTCCGCGCTTCGCCGCATTGCCACCGCTCCCACCGCGCCCAGTGCCGCGGTGGCGGCGAGCTTGGGTTTTCCGCGGATTATGCTATACGCGCCAACCGCTCCGGCCAGCAGCATCAACGGCATGCCGGCGTAGGTAGAAGCTGAGCAACTACGTGAGGATGATTCACCAGGATTTTGCACAGGAAGCCAGCCTTTCCGATCAAGCAATGCTTTGTTGTTCGTTCAGGCGTTCGCGAAGAGGAGTCGAGCTAATAGCTTAGATTCGCGCTCCGAGAATTGCTGTTGCCGCGTCCGCGACAAAAACTTCGTGCTTGTTTGTAGAAGTTACGGCGCATCTCACTGTTGTTAAAAGGAGCCGACTTGTAAGAGCGCGTAAGCCGAATAAAATCCGCAGAGCACCGCGATGACGATTCCCAAAGACCACTCCCTCGGCAGCAGTTTCCGCCTCCTGCATTCTGAAGGCTACGAGTTTGTCTCAAATCGTTGCCGCCGCTTCGGCACCGACATCTTCTCCACCCGCATCCTGCTCAGAAAGGCCGTCTGCATGCAGGGCGCTGAGGCGGCGGAGCAGTTCTATTCTCCAGGCCGGTTCACCCGCCGCGGCGCAATGCCCCGATTCACGCTTAAGCTGCTTCAGGATACGGGCAGCGTGCTGACGCTCGACCGCGAAGACCACCACCTTCGCAAGCAGATGTTCCTCTCCATGATGACTCCGGAAAAGCTGGCCTACCTGGCCGAGTTGACCGCCTTCCATTGGTGGGCCGAAGCGCGAAAATGGCAGGCATTGGAAAGCCTCGTCCTGCTCCATGAGGCTTACGTTCCGCTGTGCGCCGCGGTCTACGAATGGGCCGGACTCCACTTGCGCGAGGGGACCATCCGGCGCCGCGCCGAGGAATTTGAAGCCATGATTGAAGGCGCTGGAAGGTTCGGCCCTCGTAACTGGCACGGCCGCCGGATGCGCGCGCATACGGAACGGTGGGCGAGAAAGGTGGTCCGCCGCATTCGCTCCAAGCAAATGCGTGTGCCCGCGGAGAGTCCTGCCGCCGCGATCTGCGCTTTCCGCGACCACAAAGGCCGGCTGCTCGACACAAAGACCGCCGCCGTCGAACTTCTCAACGTCCTGCGCCCCACCGTCGCCAACGCTCGATACATCGCCTTCGCCGCCCTCGCGCTTCACCAAAACCCTGAGTGGCGCGACAAAATCATGCGAAGTGACGAACACCTCGCTGCGTTCGTCGATGAGGTCCGCCGCTTCTACCCATTTTTTCCCGTGGTTGGTGGCCGCGTCCTCGAACCATTCCGGTGGCGCAATCATCTCTTCAAAAAGCGAGACTGGGTCCTGTTCGACCTTTACGGCACGAATCACGACCCGCGCATATGGGGCGATGCCAATACGTTCCGTCCTGAGCGGTTTCTCGAAAGAAAGTTTGGCCCATACGAACTCGTCTCGCATGGCGCCGGAGATCCTCGCGAGACTCACCGCTGCCCCGGCGAGTGGATTACGGTCGAGCAACTCAAGGCGGTTCTTCGCGTCTCCGCTTACGAGATACACTACGACGTGCCCCAGCAGGACCTCCGCATTGATCTCTCGCGCATTCCGGCTTCGCCCGCCAGCGGGCTCATCCTCACCAATCTTCGCGTCGGATCAAGCACCTTCCGCAAGGTCGCCTGAGCGCGTCATCTGCCCCGTCCGCTTGACGTAGGGCGTGGTTCTGCGTATAACTTCGACCTTGGACAGCATTTATCCTGGGAAAAATTCCTCCATGCCCGAAGCACGTCATGAAAGCGCCAAAATCAAAGGTTTGCGTACGGTAACGGCCAGGAAAGCTCCGTCCGCCAAGCCCGCACTCCATCCCTCGTTCACGCAGTACCAGAACGCCGTGCAGTTGCTGCAAGAGGGAAAGTTCGAGAAGGCGCGCGCTCTGTTTGAAAAGCTGGTCAAGGACGGCGCTCCGGAACTGCTGGAGCGCTCCCGCACCTATCTGGCCGTTTGCGAGCGCAATGGCAAGAAAAACGGCCTTGCCTTCAGCAATCCCGAAGAGCAGTACGACTACGCCATCTCCCTGCTGAACACCGGCAATTACGAGGACGCTCGCGACCAGTTTGAAGGCCTGCTCAGTAAGGGCCTCCTTGTGGATTATGCCCATTACGGTCTCGCCATCCTGAACAGCATTACAGGGCAGGCTGAAGAATGTCTCGACCACCTTCATAAAGCCATCGAAATGAATCCGCAGAACCGCATTC